>USKL01000139.1 GCA_900555225.1 uncultured Collinsella sp. | reverse complement strand
CTGAGAAGCCGTGTAGGTGGTGGTCAGAGCACCGGCACCCAGCGAACCGTGAACGGTACCGGCTGCACCTGCCTCGGACTCCATCTCGACGACCTTGACCGGGGTGCCGAAGATGTTCTTGCGACCCTGGGCCGCCCACTGGTCGACATGGTCGGCCATCGGGCTGGACGGCGTAATGGGATAGATTCCCGCTACCTCGGTGTACGCATACGAAACATATGCGGCCGCCTCGTTGCCGTCCATAGACTTAAACTTACGCGCCATATACCCCTCTCCTCTCATATAGGTATACAGGCCCCGGCGATCGCCGGGATGTTGGCGTGATGGGATTTACGCTGTTGCTTCCAATCATCTGGCAGGCAGGCTCAGCAGCAGGTACATGGCGTGGAGAGAAGACATGCCGAGGCGAGGGGCAGCTGATGCGCCCTACAGGCCCGACCGCCCGTCTTGCACATGACCGAGCGCCGCAAAGGCCGCATGCCGGATGCTCCCGGGCACGCCCCGGCGATGGGAAGCGCCCGCAACGGAAATCCGCATGCGGGTTTATTGTACCCCGCCGTCAAGTGTAATTTCGGCAAATATAGGCGTGCGGTAAAGGTTTACCTTGGGTGACTGCCAAGGGCCAAAATGGTCTCTCCATCCCCAGGCGACCGGCTCTGGCGCGCCGAGGAGCGTCCCCAAGTGGCGGCAGAAAAGGAACGTCCCTATCTGCCGGCTAGAGAGCACCGAAGAGGATGGCGTAGGTAGTGGATTCGCCGAGCTTGAGCTCATCGCCGGGATTGAGTTGGGCGGAACGGCCGGGCTCGACCTGAATGCAGACGCGCGTGGCCCCGTTTACCACCACGGTTCCGTTGGTGGACGACAAGTCCTCGACGCGCCAGATATTTTGAGCATCGCACCAGATATGGGCATGGCGGGCCGAGACATCGTCGCCGACGTCGGTAATATCGCCCTCACCAGTGGCCAGCGCGCCAATCTCAACACCCTGCTCACTCGGCTGAATCCAGCGCGGGGCGCTCACGACAAAACTGTTTTGCACGCGCAGCAAGCCCAAGGGGTGCGCCGGGGCGGGTTCGCGTTCGCCCGCAGTCAGCGACATGCCAAGCGAACGCGGCGTGGATGTGCCTCCGCCACAGGTCGCGTGTGCGTAGTCGATGGCATAGTTCACCGAGGACCGCACATCCGCCGAACAACCGACGGCGACAAACAGCACCAGCACGGCCTCGGCGCGCTCGGCGGGCATGAGTTCCGCCGCCTGGGACAGGCGATCGAGCGCGTTGCGATAGAGATTCGTGTCCTGGTGGCACTCTTCGAGCGCGCGTACCATCGGTTCACCTGCAGGACCGCACACCATATTGATCACAGCCGTGGAGTCCATGGGATTGCGCTGGCGCAGGGCCAGTTGCGACATAATACGCGCAGCCGAGGTACCGTATTCGGCAAAGTAGCGCTGCTGAAGCGTGCCGACCGGCGCGCGAACGATAAAGCGGGAAACCCAAGAGCGATCGGCGGCTCGGCTCTGCGGGCTGCGGCCGTCGGCGAGCGGACGGGACGAAAGCACCAAGCCGCACAGCTCGATATGGCTCAGATGCGCTGCGCGCTTAAAGATGTCAAACATGGCCCCGCATGGGGTGAGCTCAACTTGAGATGCCATGACCTAGGCCTCCTTGGTCGTAGAAATAGAATCGGACGATACTTCGACAGGTCCGCCAAAAGTACGGACAGCTGCGGCTCCACCGGCAAGCGGAGTCGCCATCTGGGCTTTTGTGCGTCGCGGTGCCGAAACGGGAAGTTCAAAGGCAAAGCCCATCGCAAGCAAAAACCACGTAAGCGTATAGGTTGCAACCAGAGCGGCAACAAGGCCGCCCATCACGGCGCGTTGGGAAAATACGCTACATGCAGCCACAACCAGCACCGGAACCTCGCAGGCAGAAAGCGCAAGCACACCCTGCAGGAAGCCCGAGCGCCGATCGCGCGCAAGTGCCCCCGCGGCAACGCCGGCTATGCCTGGCAGCGCCAACGCCAGTGCGGCAATAATACCCGGTAGCGACCCAGACCACACGAGCGATCCCAAAGTCGCCGTCACGCGAGCGCCCGACGCCAGCAGCGCGGCCGAAACCACGACCACAGCCCAAACCACGCCACAGACGACCGTCGCGCCGACCATCAGCGCGCGACGAACCGCGCGGCCAGACGCATCCATGGGGCACGGCGTGAGCGGCTCGCCGCGAAGCGAACGACCGACATTTTGCGCATAGTGGTCACAAAACGCCGAGAGCGCCGCCTCGACCGCCGCCGGCTCGGGACGATCTTTTTGATGGCTGGACAGACAGGCCATCACCACGTCGAACAGCTGGGCATCGACAAACGCCAGCGCATCGCGTAGCTCTTCGGAATCCGGCTCAAGCCCTAGCTGCTGGGCCTGCTCGGCCGCGGCGAGCGCCACATCGGGCTCACGACGAAGCAGCTGAGTCAAATCACAACCGGGCGCATGGGCACCAATAGGATAGTCGGGCCGCGTGTCCATCTTGAGACGGTAGGGGCTCGCGATGTCGCGCGTCTTTTTGCGCGAACCCGAGGCACCCGAAGTACTCGGCGCGGCTTCGTATGGCGCGACGCCGGCAATGAGCTCGTAAACCGTGCTTGCCGCGGCGTATACGTCAATCGCCGGCGACATACGCAAAGCGCGCAGGTCGGGAATATCGTCGGTGAGCATCTCGGGCGGGGCATAGGCAACCGTCGCGCGACGCAGCGTGGCATAGCGCTCCGTAAACGAAGCCTTGCCGCCGGTACCGGCCACGGCCGACGCAGGCTCAAGCGCCAGCGACGAGCCAAAGTCGATCAGGCACAGGTCAAAGGTGCCCTCGGCAAGCTGCCGGTCAAGCGGTAGACGCACCGTACGCACCATAATATTAGCGGGCGAGATATCGCGATGGACAAAGCCCTCACCCACCAGACTCATACGGCAGAGCAGATCGAACAGATCGCGGCCCAGACGCGCCGCCACAAGCGGCGACAGGCGTCCGGCATCGTCCACGGCGAGTCGAGAACGCAAGCGGGCAAGTGTCTCGCCCTCGACCCATTCCATGACAATTGCAGGCACACCGTCGACCTCGCCCCAGCCATAGAGGCGGGGAAAGCCCTTAAGGCCCGAAAGGGCGCGATGGCATTCGTATTCCTCGCGAAACGCCGCCTTGAACTTGGCGACCAGCGCCTCGTGAGCGGCATCGTCATCAAACTCATCGCGCGTCGGCAAGATGAGCTGCTTGAGCGCCACGGCCTCGCCCTGCGCGTTGACGGCACGCGTCACGCGGCCGATACCGCCGCGGCGCATGGTGGCATCGTCGGCAAACAGCATCGTAAAACGACGCAGATAGGTAGGCAGTTCGTCCTGACCGAGCGCAATGGCCGGCTCAAACCCGTCGACACGCGCCAGGCGCAGGCCGACCATGGGATCGCGACCGAGCGATTGTGGTGTGGTAGATGCAAGATCGGTCATCATAGGGCAAGCGCCGCCACGTTATTGTTGAAGTTACCGAGCGCGACGTCATCATCGCCGTAATGGCCGACCCATTGACATAGGTTGGTGTAACAGCCCCACAGATTGGCATACTGCTGATACCACTTTGACCGGGGCGAGAATGTCTGACGACCGAACTCGGCTCGAATGACAAACATCTCCCCGACCAGGCTGTCGCACGGCCTGGGATCTCCCGTAGAGTTATAGGTCGAGACCACGTCATTGGCACGAGAAACATAGCCGTCGAGCATGTTGTACTTGGTCACAAGCCAGCTGTGAATGCTCTCTTCCTCAGCAGCGGAAAGGCCACCGGAGTTTGCATCGTTGTCAGTGTTGCCGCCCGTCGAGCCGCCGTTTCCAGACCCTCCGGCAGAGGAACCCGACCCAGAGCCACCGCCCGAACTCGACGAATCCGAGCCGGAGCCAGAAGTATCCGAGCTACCGGGCTTTCCGGACTGCTGGGCGTCCTGCTCCTTCTGCTGCTCGACCTTATTCACCGTTGCCGCCACGCTATTGTTGGACAACCGATCGATGATCTTGGTGTTGGTGAGCACGATGGTTTTGCCATTGGCAAGCGTGACTTCGTTGTCCGGGGCCTCGGCGCCGTCCGCGTCGCCGGTGCCAAACACAATATGCGCGACCACACTTGCCCAAGCATATCCAGTCGTGGTACCCAGATCACTTTTGACCTCATGCCCCACGCGCGGTTCGCGTGCGGCATGCGCCTGCATCATGGACGGCACGGTCATGCCATAGGCAGAAACGCCAGCTATGACCAGCACCAGCGAGCACGATAGCAGTGCGTACGCCCGCGGCGCCAAGCCCAGTCGGCGTCGCATGCGCACCGCGGCGCCGCGCTTTGTCTGAGTGCCACCGGGCCGCATGCGTTCTCCTCCAAGAAAAACACGCCGCTCAGAAGCGGCGCATTCATTCAAATCCATATTTGAGTGTATCAGCGAACCCAAAAGGTTGCGCAACGAATGGGCAAATTAAGGATGCGAGCGGAAGCATCCATGCGATAAGCGGATGCGAAGCATCTTTGTTGCACAACAAACTCACAGTCGCACGGGGAAATTATGACTACCCCGTGCGCCGCGAGGAAAACATACGGCAGGAGCAGGCTCGCCACCTAAATCGCGCGACGGGCCTCGATGGCGCGGCCAAGCGTAAGCTCGTCGGCATACTCCAAGTCGCCGCCCACGGGAAGGCCGCTTGCCAGACGCGACACCTCGACGCCCAACGGCTTGATGGTACGGGCCAGATAGCTCGCCGTGGTCTCGCCCTCAATATTGGGGTTGGTGGCGATGATGACCTCATGGATATCCTCGTGGCCCAGACGCGCCAGCAGCTCGCGAATGTGCAACTGCTCGGGACCAATCTTGTCCATGGGACTGATCACGCCGCCCAGCACATGGTACAGGCCATGGTAGCTGCCCGTGCGCTCGATTGCCTGGACATCGCGCGGCTC
>USKL01000138.1 GCA_900555225.1 uncultured Collinsella sp. | reverse complement strand
GCTGCTTCTGGCTCGCGTCCGATTCGCCGCAATGATCGCGCTGCCGCTCCCAAGGGCCAGCGCGATCGCACCCAGGCCGCACGTCCGCAGCGCGATCGCAACCGCGACGCTGTCCAGGCTCCCAAGGGCGAGTTTATCGAAGGTCGTCGTGCTGCCGCCGAGGCGCTACGCACTGGTTTTCCCATCAAGTGCGCGCTCATTGCCGAGGGCGGGGAGCGCGATGCCGCCTTGTCGCGCCTGGTCGATGACCTCAACGCCGCGGGCGTCCGCATTAAGTTCGTTCCACGCGCGCAGCTCGATGCGCTGTCGAGCCATGGCGCTCACCAGGGCATCGCGCTCGAGGTTGGCAACTTCCCCTATGCCGATGTCGCCGATATTCTCGACCGCGCAGGCGAGGGCCCGGCACTTGTCGTGGTGCTCGACCACGTGACTGACGACGGCAACTTTGGCGCCATCGTGCGCTCCGCCGAGGTTGTGGGCGCGGCCGGCGTCATCATCGCCAACAAGCGTGCCGCCGGCGTGACCGTGGGCAGCTACAAGACCTCGGCCGGTGCTGTCATGCATCTGCCTATCGCGCAGGTTCCCAATATTGCCCGTGCACTCGATGACCTCAAGGCCGCTGGTTTTTGGGTGGGCGGTGCTTCCGAGCACGCCGAGGGCAGTTGCTGGGATGCTCCCTTCGAAGGTCGCGTGGCGCTCGTCATGGGCTCCGAGGGCGACGGCATCTCGCGCCTGGTACTCGAGAAATGCGACTTTTTGACCAAGCTTCCCCAGCGCGGCATGACCGAGAGCCTCAACGTGGCCCAGGCGACTACGGCCCTCTGCTTTGAGTGGCTGCGCCGCAACGCCGGCGAGCTCATGGGGGAGGAGTAGCGCATGTCCAAAAAGAACCGTGCCAAGTCCAAGGCCAAGCGCTTTGGCGAGGGCTCGGCCAAGCCGATTGTTTCGGCCGCGACCTATGGCGTGGGCGGCAATGCGTTTGCGCAGGCCATCGCCGATCCAGTCTCGACGGTGCACTCCAACAAGCCCGAGCTGCTGGTGGTCGACGGCTACAACGTGATCCACTGCACGCCACGCTACGAAAAGCTCGTCTACGACCATTCCGACGATCCGTATTCCAGCGATGTTCACGATATGGCGCGCACCGCCCTCATCAACGACGTCGCCGCCTTTGCCCAGGGCCGCTACGAGGCCGTGATCGTGTTCGACGGCGCGGGCAATATCTCCAGCGAGCGCCCCAACCTGCCGGCCCGCGGCGTGCGCATCGAGTTCTCGCCGACGGGTGTATCGGCCGATACCGTGGTACAGAAGCTCTGCATCGAGGCGCGCGAGGAAGGCCGCGCGTGCTCCGTGGTGTCGAGCGACGGCACGATCCAGGCCGTCGTCATGGGCAAGGGTGTTACGCGCATCTCGAGCCGTATGCTGGTGGACGAGATCAAACAGATCGATAACGACGTTCACGAGGCAGAGGAAGCTCCGCAGATCAAGATGACTCTGGGCAGCCGCCTGAGCCCCGAGGCCCTGGCAAAGCTTAAGGCCCTGCGCGGGCGGTAGGGGAGTTGGCGGGGCAATGCTGCCTCGCTAACTCCATTCAGCGATGTCGATCATTCTTTCGAGGCGCCACGTTAGCGCCTCTTTTAGATAAGGCAGTCTCGCTGCTAGGGCATCGTTTTTAGACAGAATCTCGATCGCCTCGTCGACAAAGCCCTCGAGTTTGTCGCCGTCAAACCAGCCCATGTCCTCGACGAGCAACATTTGTTTGGCGGGACTTGAATGAAATTGTGCGCTGGTAAAACTGTGCTCTCCCGCCCTAAGCTCCTCTAGCGATATGTTGCACCAGAGTGATGAGCCCGAATCGAAGATGGGGGCAGGTCTGCAGGCTTGCGTGTTGACGTTTCGCACAAGGCCAAAGTTACGCCAATGGCGGTCATAGTTGGCGATGATGTCGTCACATACGATCATGCGGTCAAGGGCATCCTTGACGCCTGTCACCCCGAGCTCCTCGCAGTTTGCTACGTATCGCTCGTAGTCGGTTAGCCGTTCATCTGCGTTTGCGTGCTGGTTTACATAGAACGCAGGGACATACTCTTCTTCATCAGTTAAGAAGACATCGCATATGCTCAGGGCGGAAGTGCCCGTGCCCTCGAGCGAGTAAGGCACATAATCGCAGGCGTTTAGGATGCGACGGTGGAGCGCGGTCGCCACCAGCTCGTTATAAGGTTCCTGGTTCAGGTGCGCTCCTGCCTTATGCAGAATTCGACGCCCGTCCTCGCATGTCCAGTACTTTTGAAGATTGCCGTCCGAGGTGTTGTCGGGCTTTGCGGCAGCCGCTTTTCCCTCTGGGGCAAAGGGTGCAATGGACAGCGAGACGTCATCAAAGGCGTTATTGAAGAAGTTGATATCCTTCCAGGTGAGACCGGAACCTTGGGGCCTAATCCAATACTGGTCGGATAAGGAGAGGCCGAGATTTCGCTGGACGAGTTCATCGGGAACATCGACTGCGGCTTCTGCAAGCAGGGAGGCTAGCCCAATGCGTGCGAGCGGGATACCGCGGCCGCGCCACCAGATGCGGAAGGAGTCTAGCGATATGGGGCTATTAGGGCCAAATACTCCAATAGGGGCGTGGGCGTAATCGATGTCGGCACCGATGTAGGTAAAGTCTTTTCGCGATGTACTGTAGACCAGCTGAGCGACTTCGTACGTGCGGTTCATGAGGGTGAACGCTATCTCGCTCTTACCGTGGCCGCGGCGGGGACGTCCTCCCGTTTTGGTCACGGAGCGGAGTCGCGTATCGACGCTGTCTTTGTCGATGAGCCATACACCAGAAGCCTTGCGGGCCTCAAGTGCTCCGTTTTTTATGAGCTCCTGCACCCTGCGCGGAGTGATGCCGAGCAGTTCGGCTGCTTCCTTGGTAGTAAGCATCGCGAAACCCTTCGCCAGAACGAACAGTTTTATGTATAGCAATTGTAATTAAAACTATTCGTTCTGACGAAGGGTTTTGAGATGTGGTCGGTCGAAGGGTCTGTTGCGCCCCGTCCGTAATTCCTTTATTCTTAATTGGCTTCGCGCGAGAGCGCCAAGTGTGCCAGTGTGGCGCAACGGTAGCGCAACTGATTTGTAATCAGTGGGTTGCGGGTTCGATTCCTGTCACTGGCTCCATGAGAGTTTCGGGCTCTGTTCCCTTGTGGGACAGGGCCCGTTTCTATTTATGTCTATAAGTCAGCGGGTGTGGCGCCAACCAAGCTTCAGGTTTGTCTCGATCTGTAACACGAAGGGGCGGAAAACCGTTCTAGTTGTTACAGAATGAGACGTAAGCCGGGGTCGCCGCATAGTATCTCGATCTGTAACAGATAGGGGAGGAATGACCCTCTTACTGTTACAGATTGAGATGAAAACGGTGAGGCCCCTGGTCTACTTGATCGCACCGGGGAAGCCCGATTGCGACCTATGTAATAGTGCAAGAGGGCCATTATCGAAGGCCGATACTGCAGGCGTACTCCACCGCGCCAAAGTGTTCCCTTGGGAAATATCACTAGCGTAGCGAAATCTACTGTCCTTCATATCCAAACTCAACAAAACCGCAGGTCACGGCTATATAGATACGCCCGGCACCGTGTATCTAGAGGTTTTCGTTGACAGCCCCCAAGGTGGCATCGTATTATCTTCTTCGTTCGCGGGGGCGGCGGTCCAAAAGACCAAAGGACCTGCGGATACTTGAACGATTGGGAGTTTGCCCGAGTGGTTAATGGGGACGGGCTGTAAACCCGTTGGCTCTGCCTACATAGGTTCGAATCCTATAGCTCCCACCCGTCAAGTGCCTGTATAGCTCAGTCGGTAGAGCACTTCGTTGGTAACGAAGAGGTCACCAGTTCAAGTCTGGTTGCAGGCTCCATCCGGCGGTGTAGCTCAGTTGGTTAGAGCACACGGTTCATACCCGTGGCGTCACTGGTTCGAATCCAGTCACCGCTACCATAGGTAACACGGTGGCTTCTCAATAGTATGTTGAGAGGCCACTATGGTATAAAGGCAAAGTCCCGTCCGGGGACGACCTGTTTAGAGGAGGGCTTTATGGCCAAAGAGAAGTTTGAGCGCACTAAGCCGCATGTTAACATCGGCACCATCGGTCACGTCGACCACGGCAAGACCACGCTGACCGCCGCCATCACCAAGGTTCTCTCTGAGACCGAGGGCTGCAAGGCTGACTTCACTGCGTTCGAGAACATCGACAAGGCTCCCGAGGAGCGCGAGCGCGGCATTACGATCTCCGTCTCCCACGTTGAGTACGAGACCGCTGCCCGTCACTACGCTCACGTTGACTGCCCGGGCCACGCTGACTACGTCAAGAACATGATCTCCGGCGCTGCTCAGATGGACGGCGCTATCCTGGTCATCGCTGCTACCGACGGCCCCATGGCTCAGACCCGCGAGCACATCCTGCTCGCCCGTCAGGTCGGCGTTCCCTACATCGTCGTCTTCCTGAACAAGTGCGACATGGTCGACGATGACGAGCTCATCGACCTCGTCGAGATGGAGACCCGTGAGCTCCTCTCCGAGTACGATTTCCCCGGCGACGACATCCCCGTCATCCGTGGCTCCGCTCTGGGCGCTCTCGAGGGCGACGCCAAGTGGATGGACGCCATTCGCGAGCTCATGAAGGCCGTCGACGAGTACATCCCGACGCCTGCTCGTAACAACGACCTCCCGTTCCTGATGGCCGTTGAGGACGTTATGACCATCTCCGGCCGTGGTACCGTTGCTACCGGTCGTGTTGAGCGTGGTATCGCCAAGGTTGGCGACGCTATGGAGATCGTCGGCATCAAGCCCGATCGTCTGAACACCACCATCACCGGTCTGGAGATGTTCCGTAAGTCTCTGGACTTCGCTGAGGCTGGCGATAACATCGGCGCTCTGCTGCGTGGTGTTGATCGTACCCAGATCGAGCGTGGCCAGGTTCTGGCTAAGCCCGGTTCCGTGCACCCCCACAAGACCTTCGAGTCTCAGGTGTACGT
>USKL01000137.1 GCA_900555225.1 uncultured Collinsella sp. | reverse complement strand
CATCTTGAACACCTCTCGCTCTTAACTAGGTGTCCAATTCATCATACCCACTCCAAACCTCCCATTTCCCGATGTCCAAGAAATGGGAGGCAGTTCACAGGCACCTTTGTGGTGGTTTTCGACGCTAACGGTCGACCATCTCGCGCCATGAGATTAAACTTGAATTGTTCTCTGAACATATCCATTTCTGCCTATCCTCAACAGATCTTTGTCTCGAGGAGCGCATATGAAGCCGTCTCATTCCACCGGCCGCAACGTCATCGCCATTCTCGCCATACCCATCGTGATGCTCTTCCTTATCGTCATCACGCCCTTTTCTTTTGGTATCGCCTCGCCCTTCGATCTTTGCGGGATGATCGACGCCGGCTCGCGTGCCACCTCGCTCTCCTTTGTCTGCCGTGGCGTGTTCTACGAATATGCAATTCCCACCGGAAGTTGGCAGTCCAAGTTACCGTTGCTCGGCAAGGTCGACGGATGCTCCCCCTATTTCTGCCTTGAACCTCAGGCGCTAAACTATCTGATCGACGACCAGCCACTCGACTCCATCACCCTCGCCTACGACTACGCACCAAACACCGATGAGCGCCACATGAACCAAGTCCTCGACAAGCTGCTTGGACAGTGCGGGCTCACCGCGGAAGCCGGTCGAACCATCTATAGCAACCGGAAATTAAAGCGAACAGAACTCCGCCGTGTCGGAAAAATCAAAGGGCGAAACGGGGCCGCCTACTGGGATGCCTGGGCAACACGCGACAAGGGCGAATTCGGACACAGCACCTATATGGTCACTGTCTACACCAAAGACGGAATTAAGGACAATGTTGACGATTTCGCGTCATCCAAACTCGGCATCCCCAAAACAACCAAGCCCGCCAGCCCAGATGAAATCCTGTAGAGACGCTCATTAACATACCGCTCAACAATCACAACAACATCGAGCTCGTTCCCCACCGCCACAAAGGTGCCTGTCCCCTTTGTGGTGGTTTTCGACAAAAAGAAGCCGCCCCGATAACAGAGGCGGCATCAAGCAAGTCTATTTATTAGCGTCCCTCAAGACCCAACGAGAACGCAGAAATGTAGCCCGGGGCTTACCCTTTCCCGAACGCGACCCTCGCGAAGCGCGTGAGCGGGCGGGAAAGGGTAAGCCCCGGGCGGACAATTAAGTGCGTTACTCGGCAGCGGCCTTGAACTTGTTGTAGTTGATCAGGCAGCCGGCCTTGACGATGGCACGCTCCTCTGCCGTCATATCGGCTATGTAGAGCTCAATCTGCTCGACCGTGCCGTCGGCGCGCACCACGTAGGCGGCGATGCCCCTCAGATCGCCGTCGAGCGCGGCGCGGATACCCGGCACAAAGACGTAGTCGCCCACCTCAAAGTTGGGCTCCGCCTCCATCTGGAAGGGCACCATGCCCCAGTTCATCACGTTGGAGCGATAACGCTTGGTGGCGTACTCGTGGACGATGTTGGCCAGGCCGCCGATGACGCGCTGGCAGCTCGCAGCCTGCTCGCGGGCAGAACCGTCACCGGGCTTCTTGGCATAGAGCATGGAGCCGTACTCGGTCGCCTTGGCATCGGCCGCGACGCCGGCGCCGGCCAGTGCCTCAAACACGCCGGCAAGCTCGGCATCGAGCGCCGCCAGGTCGCCCGCGGCCTCGCCGGCAACGCGGCACTTCTCCACGGCGTCGACTTCCTTGGAACGACCCACGTAGGCAGGGTCGCGGCGGCTGAGCGTAAACTCGGCCAGGCCCAGCGGGTTGGAGCGGAAGGAGCTTGTCTCGCCCGAGGGAATGAGCTCGTCGGTCGTGGTGACCGGGTCCATGATCTTAGAGCACACCTTGAGCAGGATATCGTCGCTGAGAGGTTCCATCGCGGGCCACGGCTTGATGTTGGGGCCTTCGACCAGCTCGTCGGCAGGCTCGGCCTTGCCAAAGCCCCAGTACACGCGCTTTTTGTACGGCGCGTCGTCAAAGGTGTACTCGCAGGCCTCGTCCCAAGTCTCCTCGGGCAGATCGGTCGCCGGCGTCAGGACGCCGCCGTTGGCAGCCGTCGCCGCAATGGAGCGAGCGTCCATCAGGGCCACGGCGCTCAGCTGGCCATTGCCCGGCTTGGAACCCTCGCGGTTGGGGAAGTTGCGCGTGGTGTGGCGGATGGACAGGCCGTTGTTGGCGGGTGTGTCGCCGGCGCCGAAGCACGGGCCGCAGAATGCCGTGCGCACGATCGCGCCGGCCTCCATAAGATCGTAGATATAGCCGCGGCGTGTAAGCTCGAGTGCCACGGGCTGGCTCGTGGGGTAGACCGACAGCGAGAACTCGCCGCAGCCGGTGTTGGCGCCCTTGAGCACGCGGGCAGCCTGGACCACGGAGTCGTAGTTGCCGCCCGAGCAGCCGGCGATAACGCCCTGCTGCACGTGCAGCTTGCCGTCGACGATCTTGTCGAGCAGGCTAAAGTGCGTCTTGCCCTCGCCGATCTTGGCGGCCTCGAGCTCCACCTCATGCAGGATGTCCTCGAGGTTCTCGTTGAGCTCGTCAATCTCGAAGCCGTTGGAAGGATGGAACGGCAGCGCGATCATGGGCTTGATGCTCGACAGGTCGACCTCGACACAGCCGTCGTAGTAGGCGACATCGGCGGGCTTGAGCTCGCGGTAGTCGTCGCCACGGCCGTGCATGGCCAGGAATGCGTGCGTGTCCTCGTCGGTGGCCCAGATGCTCGACAGGCAGGTCGTCTCGGTGGTCATGACATCGACGCCGTTGCGGTAGTCGGTCGTCATGCTCGCGATACCCGGGCCCACGAACTCCATGACCTTGTTCTTAACGTAGCCCTTGGCAAAGACGGCGCGGATGATAGCGAGTGCCACGTCGTGCGGGCCAACGCCGGGGCTCGGGGTACCCGTGAGGTAGATGGCGACAACGCCGGGATAGGCAACATCGTAGGTGTCACGCAGCAGCTGCTTTGCCAGCTCGCCGCCGCCCTCGCCCACGGCCATGGTGCCCAGGGCGCCGTAGCGGGTGTGCGAGTCGGAGCCCAGGATCATCTTGCCGCAACCGGCGAAGTTCTCACGCATAAAGGAGTGGATGACGGCGATGTGCGGCGGGACGAAAATGCCGCCGTACTTCTTGGCAGCCGAAAGGCCAAAGACGTGGTCGTCCTCGTTGATGGTGCCGCCCACGGCGCACAGCGAGTTATGGCAGTTGGTGAGCACGTAAGGCAGCGGGAACTGCTCCATGCCCGAGGCGCGCGCCGTCTGGATGATGCCGACAAAGGTGATGTCGTGGCTCGCCATGGCATCGAAGCGAATCTTGAGCGCCTCGGGGTCTCCGGACGTATTGTGTGCCTGGAGGATCGAATACGCGATGGTGCCACGCTTGGCATCCTCGGGTGTCTGCGTAATACCGCGCTCGGCAGCCTCGGCCGCAGGCACAACCTCGCTGCCGCCGCGCAGGTAGATGCCCTCCTCGTACAGCTTAACCATACTGTCTCCCACTCTGCCCAAAAGATTTAGGCGCATAGCATACATTCGTTCAATATCGTGCCATAGAACGGTTGCGAGTGGGTTACGAATCTGCACGTTCACTTTATCTCGGTAAAGCATAGAACGAGCCCAGTGTAGTGACATCAGACTTGGTGCAAGGAGTGTCCCAAAGTGCCGGCACAAAAGGAACGTCCCCAAGCGCCAGCCAAAAATGGGAGTGGATAATCCCCCGTTTCTAGCCCTCAAGCGGACCAAAAGTGGGAGATTATCCACTCTCATATTGTTAGGATTTGCGTCGTAGAGCCGCCGTAACTAAAGATCGGTTCCCGCGCCTAGCAGCTTGCGCATGACTTGCTCGGGGTTGACTGAGCCGTCGCGCGGGGCCAGGGCGGTGATCTTCTTCTGCATCTTATACTCGTGCAGCTCGTCCTCGAGCTGGCGCACGCGAGCGCGGAGCTTCTCGTTCTCGCGCTCACGCTCCTCGGCACGCTCCTTCATATCGAGGATGCGCACCACGCCGGCAAGGTTGATGCCCTCGTCGGTCAGCTGGTTGATGAGCTCCAGGCGCTCGATATCGGCACGCGAATACAGGCGCGTGTTGCCGCCCGAGCGCTGGGGGTTCACCAGGCCCTTGGACTCGTAGACGCGCAGAGTCTGCGGATGCATGCCGGTCAACTCGGCCGCCACGCTGATCATGTACAGCGGTTTATTCCTATTGTCCTCGGCCATGCTACCTGACCCCTTTCCGTCTCGTTATCGTCCATCATAAGCCCGCGGGCGCGGGCGTGCGCCACGACCGCCCTAGTACGTCGCCTTGTAACGGTTGACCTTCTCGCGATAATCGCGCGTGTCGGCCTCGCGCAGCCTGGTCATGGCATCGCGCTCATCGTCGGACAGGTTCGTGGGAACCTGCACCTTGATCTCGACGAGCAGCGCGCCCGTACGGCCACGGTGCTTAACGTCGGGCGCGCCCATCTCCTTAAAGCGGAACTTCTTGCCCGTCTGGGTACCCGCGGGCACCTTCAGACGAACCGTCGCACCGCCGGGCGTCGGCACGTCCACCGTGCAGCCGAGCGCCGCCTCGTAGACCGAGACCGGTACCTCCATGGTCACGTCGGCGCCTTTGCGCTTAAACAGCGGGTGCTCCTCCACATGCGTGGTCACGACCAGGTCGCCGCGCTCGCCACCCGCAACGCCATACTCGCCGCGACGCTTGTAGCGCAGCTTGCCGCCGTCGACCGCACCCGCAGGCACCGAGACCGTGATGGTCTGCTGCTCGCCTGTCGAGGGAATGCGGTAGGTGACCTTGTGCGTCACGCCGCGAAACGCGTCCTCGGCCGTCACATCGACGGTCAACGACAGGTCGCCGCCCTTGCGAGCGCGGCTGCGACCCGCGCCGGCACCGGCAGCGCCCGCAGCCCCGGCAAAGCCCGAGCCCCAATCGCTGCCCCAGGCGCCGTTGCCGCTAAAGATGCTGTCGAAGATGTCGCCCCAGCCGCTGGCACCCGCGCCGGCACCGTAGCCGCCGCCATACGCGCCGCCCGCGCCCGGCATACCGCCAA
>USKL01000136.1 GCA_900555225.1 uncultured Collinsella sp. | reverse complement strand
GCGTCCGGAATCGTCGAGAGCATCGGCCTGCTTTCCGGCGAGCGCGAAAACGTCCATGCGCTTTCTATGTATGTCGACGGAAACGAGGACCTGACCAAGGAGGCCGCAGCGATTCTCGATGGGTTTGCTGCGGACGATGAAGTTGTCGTGTGCACTGACCTGTTCGGCGGCAGCGTCAACAACGAGTTCACCAAGATCGTCCAGACGCGCCCCAACACCTACCTGGTTGCCAACATGAATCTGCCGCTGCTGATCCAGCTGCTCTTTTCGGACCAGGAGGCTCCCGCCGATCAGGTTATCCGCGAGATCCTCGCGGCTGACGACACGCGCGTCAAGTTTGTCAACGACCTGCTGACCGATGCGGATGACGAGGAAGAGTTCTAGTCACCGCCTGCTATTAATGGGGCCGGGTTTCCGGCATGAGACCTTTGGGGGTCAATCATGATTCAACTGCTTCGCGTCGACCATCGTCTGCTTCATGGCCAGGTGGCCGTCTCTTGGGTCCAGGGCTTGGGCTCTGACTGCATCTTCTGCGTTGGCGACAAGGTTGCCAACGATCCCGTCTGGAAGACTACGCTCAAGATGGGAAAGCCGGCCAACGTCAAGCTCGTCATCAAGGACATGGAGCACGCCATCGAGGCCATCAACTCCGGTGTTACCGATAAGTACAAGATGATCATCTGCGTCGCCAGCATCGCCGAGGCCAAGCAGCTTGTCGACGGCTGCCCGCAGATTACCTCCATCAACCTGGGCAACACCAAGTCCAAGGACGAGCAGCGTCCCGATGCCCGTAAGATCTCCCGCCAGATCTTTGTGACTGCTGCCGAGGAAGAGGACATTCGTGAGCTCGTCGGCCGCGGTGTCGAGGTCGAGATTCGCGCTCTGGCCGACGACCCCAAGGTCGATGCCCTAAGCGCCCTCTAATTGGGAACCACGGGCGGCGCGCACGGCGCCGCCCCTATTCGTGGGCGTACCGGATAAACGCTTTACCCGTTACCCCCATCTACCGTTCACCGGGAGTACACGCCCGTTGAGCGATTGGTATTAAATAGTTTTCTCATGACTATATAATTGGTATCAAATCATTTGCACCGGTTTAGGTGTTAACAGCACACCGGTACAAGCTGGATCTGTCTAGGCGATTGTCGGCATGGAAAAGGGCGCGCTGACAAGTCGGGAATCGCCGCGCGGATCCAAGAGGGATCAAAGGGAGGAACAATGCTTGTTCAAGCGATCCTCATCGGACTTATCGCTGCCTTCGGTAAGCTCGATTATCAGCTCGGTACGCTCTATGCGTTCCGCCCCATCGCCCTGTGCCCGCTCGTGGGCCTGGTGCTGGGGGACCTGCAGACTGGTCTTGCCGTCGGCGCCAGCCTGGAGCTGCTGTTCATGGGTTCGGTTTCCATCGGCGCCTACGTGCCGCCTGATGAGACGATCGGCGGCGTGCTCGCCTGCGCCTTCGCTATTCAGCTGGGTCAGAGCACCGAGGCCGCTATCGCGCTCGCGATGCCCATCGCCACTCTGTGCCTGGCCATTAAGAACGTCGTCAACGCCGGTATGCCCCTTCTGGTCGACCGTGCCGACGTCTTTGCCAGCAAGGGTAACCTCAAGGGTATCTACGCTATGCACTGGATTATCGGTCTCGTGATTGTCGTCCTGGCCTTTATCCTGTGCTCGGTCTCCTTCTATCTGGGTGCCGACGCCGTTCAGGGCCTGCTCGACTTCATCCCGACGTTCGTCCTCGATGGCTTTGGCGTCGCAGCCAACATCCTGCCTGCCATGGGCTTCGCCATGCTCGGCCGCCTGGTGCTCACCAAGCAGCTCGTGCCCTTCTACTTCCTGGGCTTCCTGCTGTGCTCCTATGCCAACGTGCCCGTCCTCGGCGTCGCCCTGATCGCAATCATCATCGGCATCGACAAGTACGACCTGCTGGGCCTTGGTGGCGCCCAGTCCCAGCTTTCTGTGGAAGGGGATGAGGACGATGACTTCTAATTCCGAGAACCAGATTACTCGCTCCGACCTCATTAAGAGCGCCGTGAACACCGGCGCCCTGGGCATGGAATTCTCCTGGACCTACTACAAGCAGATGAACATTGCCTTCTGCCTGATGGTCGCCAACATGCTCAAGAAGATCTATGCCGGCCGTCCCGATGATTACGCCGAGGCCTTGCACCGTCACAGCGCATTCTTCAACATCACCCCGCAGCTCGCTCCCTTCGTGGGTGGCATCGCGATGGCCATGGAAGAAAAGGTCGCTCGTGGCGAGGTTGAGCCCGAGAGCGTCAACGACGTCAAGGCCGCCCTCATGGGTCCGCTGTCCGGCATCGGCGACTCCATCTTCCTGTCGACGCTGCGCGTGGTCGCCGCCGCGGTGGGCATCAGCCTGTGCCAGGCCGGCAACGTCTTTGGCCCCATCGCCTTCCTGCTCGTCTACAACATCCCGGCGTTCCTGATTCGTATCTTTGGCGCTATCAAGGGTTATGAGCTAGGCATTGGCTTCCTCGACGAGGCTCAGAAGACCGGCCTGATGCAAAAGATCATGGCCTGCGTCGGCATTGTCGGCGTTATGGTCGTCGGCGCCATGAGCAAGGACATGTTCTGGGCTTCATTGCCCATCGCCATTGGTCAGGGCGACTCCGCCCAGACTCTCCAGGACATCCTGGACGGCATCATGCCCGGTATGCTCGGTATGGCCGCCTTCTGGCTCTACTACTGGCTGCTCTCCAAGAAGATCAACCCGATGGTCCTGATCCTCTGCACCATGGTCGTGGGCATCATCGGCGCTTACTTTGGCGTGCTTGCCTAATATGTTCGAATCGCGCTTCCATCGCGTCTAACGGTTGCGTCGATCTTTGGGGGGCTTGTCGCATCTGCGGCGGCCCCCTGTTTTTTAAAACTCCGTACGAAAGGGGAGGGCTATGGTCGTACCCGAGCTTTCGCTCATGAACATCAACCATCGTTACTACAGCATCGAGACGTTTTTTAAGGCTGCAGGTGAGGCCGGCTATCGCAATATCGAGCTGTGGACCGGCTCGATGCACCTGTATGTGGATTGCCATGAGCACGATTCGGTGGATAAGATTCGCGATCTTGCCGCCCAATACGGTATCAAGATCGTGTGCGTGTGCCCCGAGCAGAACAACCCCAAGCCGTGGAACGTCGCGGTGCGCGGTGAGGCGGGCCAAAAACGCATCCTCTCGTACTTTAAGAATGTGATCGACGTTGCCGTTGAGTTGGGCGTGCCGCAGATTCTGGTGACGAGTGGTTGGGCCTATCTGGACGAGCCGGCTGAGGACGCCTGGGCCCGCAGCGTTGCCATGCTGCGCTCGGTGTGCGACTACGCCGATACGCGCGGTATTCGCGTCGCGCTCGAGGCCCTGCAGCCGTCGGAGTCCGTGTTGGTCAACACCGCACAGGATGTTGCGCGCATCCTCGAGGCGGTCGATCGTCCCAACCTGAAGGCCTGTATCGACTTTGGCGCCATGGAAGTTGCCGGCGACACGATCGACGGCTACTTTGAGGTTTTGGGCGACAAGATCGTTCACACCCACTTTGTAGATGTGGGCGGCGGCACGACGCATCTTGCCTGGGGCGACGGCGAGCGTGATATGCGTGCCGACCTCGAGGCACTCATGCGCCACGGCTATACGGGCTATGTCTCGGCCGAGACGTGTGATGGCCGCTACTATCAGGATCCGTCCAAGGCGACGACTCAGGTTATCGAGATGTATCGCCGTGTGACAGCGGAGATGGAAGCCGAATAACTAAACTGCGCGGTTGCGCCGGAAACGCTTGGGCGGGTCTGGCGCAACGCTTTTATAGCTGGCGAGTTGTGGGGAACCCGTTGGCAGTAGCGCTCGAAATAGACAACTATTGGCGTTGTAATACCACTCGGGCGAGGAAACCGACCGTTCGCCGCAAATCTCCGTGAGTTTGGATTGGTATTAAATAACAAGCAATCGTATGGCTATAATTGGTATCAGCAAGAAGCGCGATGTATAGAATTGCGCACATGTGATGGGAGGACACACATGAAGGAGACCGAGAAGATCGAGATCATGCACTTCGACCAGGAGGGCTACCTCGAGGACGGCAGGAACGTCTACGAGGCCGGCAAGAAGATGACCGCCCTGGCCGACCGCGTGCACGAGGAGGGCTACGACGCCGTCTTCCTGATGGGCGTCGGCGGCACCTGGGACGAGTTCATGCAGCTCGAGTACCTCATGAACAAGTTCGGCGACCGCGACCTCGAGGTCTACCTGATCCACGCCGCCGAGTGGAACGTCATGGGCCACAAGCGCATGACCGACAGGTCCGTCGTGCTGACCGCCTCCGAGTCCGGCACCACCCCCGAGGTGCTCGAGGCCGTCGGCAAGATGAGGGAGATGGGCGTGCGCGTCTTCGCCATGACCAACCCCGAGGGCAAGATCGGGCAGGCCGTGGGCGCCGAGAACTGCGTCATGATGGCCTCCGACCACGGCGCCGGCGGCTGCGAGAAGGGCTACTACCTCGCCGACTGCTTCGGCCTGCGCCTGCTCAACCGCCGCGGCTGCTTCCCCAAGTTCGACCTGTTCATCGAGCAGACGAAGGACGTCTGGAAGGACATGCTCGACATCCGCAAGCGCTTCGAGCCGCGCGCCGAGGAGCTCGCCCGCAAGTACGCGCTGGCCGACTACACCATGTTCATCGGCTCGGGCGCGCTGTGGGGCGAGACCATCCTGTACTCCATGTGCCTGCTCGAGGAGATGCAGTGGAAGCGCACCCGCTACATCACCTCGGCCGACTTCTTCCACGGCACCCTCGAGCTCGTGGAGCCCGGCGTCCCCGTGTTCCTGTTCATGGGCGAGGACGAGAACCGCAAGCTCGACGAGCGCGTCCGCGCCTTCCTGACCCGCGGCGTGACCGGCGACACCGACATCAACATCATCGACACCGCCGAGTTCGCGATTCCCGGCCTTGACGACGAGTTCCGCGTCATCGTGTCCCCGTGGATCCTCTCCTCGCTGATCACCGATCGCCTTGCCGCTTACTACGAGACGGTCACCAAGCACAACCTCAA
>USKL01000135.1 GCA_900555225.1 uncultured Collinsella sp. | reverse complement strand
CACCTGCGCTAACCGTTGCGCCAATCGCCCGTGCGGAGAGAGTATAGCAAAACAATCGCCTCATTCACCTCATATCCATTAAAGGTAACTGGCGCGTGTCACAGCGGAGCTGATTCAGTTGAGATTGCCTGAACATTCCGTCCCTCTTTACGCCCTCGGGTATACTCAAAAGCTACTGATTCGATTTGATGCCCAGCAACAGCAGAGGGGATAGTATATGTGCGGTTTTGTCGGTTTTGTCGGTGGGACGGATAACCAATCCGAGGTGCTCACCAAGATGATGGACCGCATCGTCCATCGCGGTCCCGACATGGGCGGTCAGTTTATCGACGGCCGCGTTGCCCTGGGCTTCCGCCGCCTGTCGATCCTCGACCTGACCGAGGCCGGCGCTCAGCCCATGGCCAATGAGGACGGCAGCGTCGTCATTGTCTTCAACGGCGAGATCTACAACTTCCAAGAACTCCGTTCCGAGCTCGAGGCCAAGGGCTACAAGTTCCACTGCGGCGCCGACACCGAGAGCCTCCTGCACGGCTACGAGGAGTGGGGCGAGGCCGTACTCGATCGTCTGCGCGGTATGTACGCCTTCGTCATCTGGGACAAAAAGAAGAACAAGCTTTTTGGCGCCCGCGACATCTTTGGCATCAAGCCGCTCTACTACTATCCCATGGCCGATGCGGGCGACGGCGCTCCGGGCGTGCTCTTTGGTTCCGAGATCAAGAGCTTCCTGGACTACCCGCACTTCCACAAGGCGGTCAACAAAAAGGCTCTGCGTCCGTACATGACGCTGCAGTATTCGGCGACTGAGGAGACCTTCTTCGAGGGTGTCTACAAGCTGCCGCCGGCGCACTACTTTACCGTCGATATCCCGACCGGCAAGATGAACATCGAGCGCTACTGGGATTGCGATTACTCTGCCGTCGAGAAGCCGTTCGAAGAGTATGTCGATGAGCTGGACGAGGTCGTGCACGAGAGTGTCGAGGCCCATCGCATCGCCGACGTCAAGGTCGCGTCGTTCCTCTCCGGTGGCGTCGACTCCAGCTACATCGCCGCTTGCCTCATGCCCGACAAGACCTTCTCGGTGGGCTTTGACTACAAGAACTTCAACGAGACCAACTACGCCAAGGAACTTTCCGATAAGCTCGGCGTCGAGAACGTTCGCAAGATGATTACCGCCGACGAGTTCTTCGGTGCGCTCGAGGACATCCAGTATCACATGGACGAGCCGCAGTCCAACCTGTCTTCCGTGCCGCTGTGGTTCTTGGCCGAGATGGCCCGCAAGGACGTTACCGTCGTGCTTTCGGGCGAAGGCGCCGACGAGCTCTTTGGCGGCTACGCCTACTACGAGGACACGGTCCCGGTGCGCAAGTACAAAAAGATGGTGCCGCTGCCCATCCGTCGCGCGCTCGGTAACCTGGCGCTGCATATGCCGTACTTCAAGGGACATAACTTCCTGGTCAAGGGTGCCGAGATCCCCGAGAAGTCGTTCCTGGGACAGGCTCTGGTATGGCCGGAGCGCGAGGTCGACGGCGTACTCAAGCCCGAGTACAACACCGGCGATGGCGCCTTTGAGCTCGCTGCACCCATCTACGCACGCGTGAAGGGTCAGCCCGAACTGGTCAAGAAGCAGTACCTGGACATGAACATGTGGCTCCCGGGCGACATTCTGCTCAAGGCCGACAAGATGTGCATGGCGCACTCGCTGGAGCTGCGCGTGCCCTTCCTGGACCGCAAAGTCATGGAGTTCGCCGAGCACATTCCCGATCGCTACCGCATCAACGAGAACGGCAACAAGCAGGTACTCCGCCACGCTGCCAACAAGTCGCTGCCCGATGAGTGGGCCACCCGTCCCAAGGTGGGCTTCCCGGTGCCGATTGTCTACTGGCTGCGCGAGCAAAAGTGGTACGACTATGTCAAGGAGTACTTCACCGCGCCGTGGGCAAGCGAGTTCTTCAATACCGACGAGCTCATGCACCTGCTCGATCTGCACTTTGCGGGCAAGGGCGATTTCCAGCGCAAGATCTATACGCCGCTCGTGTTCCTAGTGTGGTACAAGCGCTTCTTTATCGACGAGGACCAGCCCGCTGTTCAGGCTGCCTAGCCTCGGCTTACGAACGCCTGCGCGTAACGGCTCCTCCGGGAGCCGTTTTTGCGTGGGTGCGTTTCAGTTACTATAAAACCGTCCCTGCCAAATGGCTGAGAAAGGTGAAAGATGCACCATTCGGATTCCGCGACCGTGACCACGGTCGATACGCTTGCCAAGCTTCTCGATGTGTGCGGCGAGCTGCGCGCATCAGAGCAGGTTGACGAGCGCGCCGTGACCGGCTGCTCGTTTGATTCGCGCGCGGTCTCGGCAGGTGACGTATTCTTTTGCAAAGGTGCTGCCTTTAAGCCCGCGTTTTTGAGCATGGCGCTCGATGCGGGCGCCGTCGCATTTGTGTGCGAGGAGTCGCTGGTCGAGTCTCTGGAGCCGCTGGCGCAGGAGAGCGGTGCTGCGATGCTGGTTGTTGATAGTGTTCGCACGGCCATGGCCCTGTTGCCGCCGGAGGTCTACGACCGTCCCGACCACGACGTCAAGATCGTGGGCATCACCGGCACCAAGGGAAAGACCACGGCCGCTTTTATGCTCCAGTCCATCATCAAGGCGGCGGGCGAGTCCTGCGGCATGATCGGCTCGGTGAGTACCGACGATGGTATCGAGTGCTACGAGAGCACCAACACCACGCCCGAGGCCCCCGAGGTTTGGCGCCATATCGCCAACTGCCGCACGTCCGGTCGCCAGTCCATGGTCATGGAGGTCTCGAGCCAGGCGCTCAAGTACCAACGCGTCGAGAATCTGCCGTTTGACGTGGCGTGCTTCCTCAACATCGGCCGCGACCACATCTCGCCGATCGAACACCCACGTTTGAGGATTATTTTGAGAGCAAGCTTAGGATCTTTGACCAGGCAAAGACCGCCGTGGTGAATCTGGGCACCGATGAGGTTGACCGTGTGCTAGAGGCAGCGTCGACGGCCGAGCGCTTGGTGACCGTTGGCGTCGAGCATCCCGAGGCAAGCCTGTGGGCGAGCGATGTCCGCATGCTCGGCTTTAACATCGAGTTCAACTTGCACGGCATGAGCGCCGACGAGCCCGAGGCGGGGGAGAAGGTCCTGCTGGGTATCGCGGGCGACTTTAACGTGGAAAACGCGCTGGTCGCTATCGCCGCTGCGCGCGAGATCGGCATCGGTATCGAGGCTATCAAGAAGGGCCTCTCCAAACTGCGTGTGCCGGGCCGCATGGAGGTCGTGGAGTCGAAGGACGGCCGCGTGATCTGCGTCGTTGACTATGCGCACAACCAGCTTTCGTTCCGTTCGCTTTTCTCGTCGGTCAAGCGCGCGTTTCCCGCTAGCCCCGTCATTGCGCTGTTTGGCGCCGCCGGCGGCAAGGCGCAGGAGCGCCGCGAGCAATTGCCACGCGAGGCCGCACCGTATTCCGACCTGATGATCTTTACGAACGAGGATCCAGCTCACGAGGACCCGATGAAGGTCTGTCGCGAGCTTGCCGAGCATGTTCCCGACGATACGCCGAACAAGATCATCCTCGACCGCGAAGCCGCTGTGCATGCGGCGTTCAAGGCGGCGCGCGAGGAGTACGTCAACCCCGATGCTCCCACCATTGTCTTGCTGCTGGCAAAGGGTGACGAGGAGCTCATGCACGTGGGCGACGAGTTCGTGCCCATCGAGAGCGACCTTTCGCTGGCCAATCGCCTAATCGATGTTACCCAGTTTGACTAATGAACCATGATGGCGGCGGCGCCCTGAGTGCGCTGTCGCCATAAGCGTGTTCCCTCAATCAAAACATGCCGTCCAAGTCCAAACCCTTCTACGTAAACGGAGTAACCATGTCCCACAACACCTTGCCGACCGTTGCCGAGCTTTCGGGCGAGATGCGCGAGCGCTTGGCCAAGGTCAAGTACGTCTTTACCGACCTGGATGCCACGATGCTCGCGCCCGGCTCGTGCGTGCTGCGCGACAACGACGACAACCCCTCGACCAAACTCGTCGAGGCCGTCGTGGCGCTCGCTCGCGCTGGCATTCAGGTGGTTCCCACCTCGGGCCGCAACCGTACCATGATCCACGAGGACGCGCGCGTGCTCGGCCTCAACTCCTACATTGGTGAGATGGGCGGCCTGGTCATGTACGACCTCAAAGCCAACGATTGGGAGTATCTGACTGGCGACATGCCTTACGACCCCGCCTGCGGCCTTACTCCGCACCAGGTGATCGAGCAGACCGGCGTGTGCGAGAAGATTCTTGCCCGCTGGCCGCACAAGATCGAGTATCACAACGACATGTCGACCGGCTACAAGTACCGCGAGGTCACCGTCGGCATGCGCGGCGATGTGCCCGACAATGAGGTCCAGGCCATCCTGGACGAGGCCGGCTGCGGCCTGGTGTGGGCCTGTAACGGTCACCTGACGCATCTGTCCAAGCCGACGACGCTCGAGCTCGATCGCGTCGAGGACGGTCGCGCGTTTAACATCAATCCCGCCGGCCTCAACAAGGGCGTTGCCATCGCGCGCTTCTGCGAGCACCTGGGGATCGAGCGCGAGGAGACGCTCGCGCTCGGCGATTCCGAGTCCGACTTCTACATGGCCGATCACGTGGGCACGTTCTGCCTGGTCGAGAATGGCCTGACGAGCGCCGGTGCGCCCGAGTTCCTGGCTGCTTGCGAGAACGCTTTCGTTACGCGCGGCAAAATTGTCGACGGTTGGGCGGCGACGGCAGAGCTGCTGGTCGCGGCGCGTTCGTAGCGCGGCGTCGCCGCACTTGGACATGTCTTTTCGAGAGAGACTGGTGAGGTAATGTCCGATATCGAGAATCCGACAGGCGACACGCGCCCGATTGGCGTGTTCGATTCTGGTTTGGGCGGTCTGACGGTTGCGCGCGCCATCGCGACGGTGCTGCCGCGCGAGTCCGTCTACTACTTCGGCGACACCAAACGCTGCCCCTACGGCACGCGCACCGAGGATGAGGTGCGCTCGTTTGCGTTGCAGGCGGGCCGTTGGCTGTCGAAGCACGACGTCAAGATTATGGTCATCGCCTGCAACACG
>USKL01000134.1 GCA_900555225.1 uncultured Collinsella sp. | reverse complement strand
ACCGCGGTCACGGCGATGGCGTGTTCATCAACACCGCGGGTGTGGGCGTTGTTCCCGAGGGGGTGAGCCTGGGCGGTGAGCAGTGCAAGCCGGGCGATAAGGTGCTCGTCAGCGGCACTTTGGGCGACCACGGCATCACCGTCATGAGCTGCCGAGAGGGCTTAAGCTTCTCGGCCGACCTGCAAAGCGATGCGGCTCCGCTGAACCACCTGATTGCTGAAGTTCTCGCCGCCGCGCCCAATACGCGCTGCTTTCGCGATCCGACGCGCGGCGGCTTGGCGTCGACGCTCAACGAGTTCGCTGATCAGGCGCAGGTCGACATCACCATCGAAGAGGACTCCGTGCCTGTGAAGGACGCGGTGCGCGGCGCCTGCGAGATGCTCGGCTACGATGTGCTGCAGGTGGCAAACGAGGGCAAGATGGTTGCCGTCGTGCCGGCCGAGCAAGCCGATGCCGCGCTGAGCGCCATGCGCGCCGCCCGCTACGGCGAGAATGCCGCCATCATCGGTCGCGTGCTGCCACTTGCCGAGGGCGCCCATCCCGCCGTGCGCGTGCGCACCGGCTGGGGCTCGACCCGCATCCTCGACATGCTCGTGGGAGAACAGCTGCCGAGGATTTGCTAGGGCGAAACCACACGGTCGGCGCGATGCGGCCTGATACCCCTGGAGATGTTCAGATTCCAAGCACGCCCAACGCGGAAGCCCAGTATTATGGGGTGCGTTTTAAACCCAATGACGGGAGTTTTTATGGCAGCAGCTTTTTCCCATGTGATCTTTGACCTGGACGGCACCATCCTCAACACACTCGAGGACCTGGCGGCCGCCGGCAACCATACCTGCGAGATGCACGGCTGGCCCTCGTTTGCCGTAGACGAGTACCGCTACAAGGTGGGAAACGGCATGCTCAAGCTGGTTGAGCGCTTTATGCCCGCCGAGTATGCGGGCGACGGCCGCATGTTTGAGCAGGCGCTTGCCGAGTTTAGGGCTTACTACGGCGAGCACAAGGAGGACCACACCGCCCCCTATGCCGGCACGATCGAGATGCTCGACCGCCTACGCGCCGCGGGCGTTCAGCTTGCCGTGCTCACCAACAAGGACCACGTCTCGGCGGCTCCGCTTATCGAGAAGTATTTTGGTTCCGAGCGCTTTGCGCTGGTGCAGGGCCGCGTCGATGCGTTTCCGCCCAAGCCCGAGGCGCCTGTTACGCTGCATGTGATGGAAGAGCTAGGCGCCGATCCGTCGACCACGCTCTATGTGGGCGATTCCAATGTCGATATCCTGACCGGTCACAACGCCGGCCTTAAGAGTGCGGGCGTCAGCTGGGGCTTCCGCGGCCGCGCAGAGCTGGAGTCCGCCGGCGCCGACTACGTGGTGGACACCCAGAACGAGCTAGCGGCGCTGATTCTGGGCGAGTAACGAGCGACACTGCTTAACGCAGCTGCGACAATTCTTCCGCGCGGAAAGCGCATCCCGTTTTGGAGCTCCGGAATGGGATGCGCTTTCCGTTTGAGGCGCATCAGGGAAACCGCATCCCGTTTCAGAGCAATATTCCGGGTCGCACTTTCCGCAACCCACCCCATCCGGAAAATGCGACCCACTATTCGGCCAAAAACCGGGTCGCATCTTCCCAAGCACTCGATGCAACGCTGGCACAAGGAGTGTCCCCAACTACCGGCAGAAAAGGAACGTCCCCAGCTGCCGCCTTCCCAATGACTACTTCAGCGATGGCAACGTCGCAGGTAAAAGTGCCACTTTAAGCCAACCAAGGGAACGACGTTGTTTTGGCAACGACAGCGAAAGCCCGCCAGAGCGAGCAAGGTGCCTTGAAACGAGGCGGCATTGACCTTCTGGTCATGCCGCCGAAGTTGAAAGGCAGATTGCCGCTCTGGCGGGCTTGCAGCGTCGAGCAGTTGCGGCGTTTGGTAAAACACCGCAACGAACTAGCTCAGCATTGCATCCATCATCTCGGAGTTGACGGAGTCGTCGGCAGACCACTCACCGTCGTCGTTGCAGGTGTACTTGAAGATAACCGTGGTCTTCCTGGGCTCGGTGGCCTTGGTCACATCGACCATAACCTGACCGGCCATCTTGTACAGCTCGTCATCGGAAGGAACCGTGTCAAGCGCGGCGACCTTCTCCTGATACTGGGTGGAGAAGTCCTCGACGATCTTGTTCATAGACTTGCAGGTGATAGAGACCTCGGCGGTCGCGACACCCTTGTCCTCGTCGACCGTCACGTCGCCGATCTTGTAGTCAAAGCCCTCGAGATAGGTCTTGGCATACTCCTTGGGATCGATACCCAGCTGCTCGAACTCGTCGCCCGAAGCTTCCTCCAGACCAGAAAGGAAGTCGTCGCCACCGTTCTTGACCTCGTCAAACTGCGTCGTAAGATCCTCGGTGATGAGCTCCTCAACCGAAGGACCTCCACAGCCGGAAAGCACGACCACGCATGCAACCAAGACGGCCATGAGGGGCGCAAGCAGCAGCTTCTTTTTCATGTTGTTCCTCCCAATGAGCGGCACCGCGCTTCCCGGACGCGGCACACGTTGTAATAAGTAAGCCCATACTATCCACTTATGAACACCCTCGGCAACGCGAAGGCGCGGTCGGTTCGTTTTAGCGTCCGAACGGTTTGCAAGCCCGCCCAACGCGCAATAAAACGCTTCCCCACGGTGCAATAAAAAAGGTGGCCGGAAAACCCGACCACCCTTGCACATCCTTTGAACGCCGCAGTTTACTTGCGAACGACCTTAACGATGGCGTCACCGGCGGCGACGGCGGACTCTGCCTCAACGGTGAGCTCGACGTCGGCAAACTCGGCGGTGTTGGACACGGCCACCACGACGCAGTCCTTGTAACCGGCAGCGGCGATCTTGGCGCGGTCGATCTTGAGTATGGGCTGGCCGGCCTTCACAACGTCGTCGGCCTTGACGAAGCCCTCGAAGCCATCGCCGTTCATGTTGACGGTATCGACGCCAACGTGCACCAGAACCTCGATGCCGCTATCGGACTGCAGACCCACGGCGTGACCCATGGTGACGGTCACCTTACCGTCGCAGGGAGCGTAGACCAGATCGTCCTCGGGCCACACGGCACAGCCCTTGCCCAGAACCTCGCCACCAAAGACGGGATCGGGCACGTCGGCCATCTTGATGACCTTGCCCTTGACGGGCGAGCACAGCACGTCGGCGCCGGCAGAAGCAGAGATGGAGGCCGGAGCAGCGGCAGCCGCGGGCTCAGCCTTCTTCTTGAACATATCAAACAGACCCATACGTTTTCTCCTCTTGATTAAGCGCAACGTTGTGCGCATGCCTACGGTAATTATAGTGCCAAATGGTTCAAATGCTAAGGTGGGGACTCGAATCGCAAGCCCTTCTCGGTAGTGCTCGTGGGATGAGCATCTCCTTTGCATCGCGGTTCGATAAGCCGAGTATCGCCCACGCGCGGGACGGGCAGAAGCGGGCACGCCAAACCCGATACTTCTTTTCGCTCTCGAGTCCTGCCGCCGCCCCGTCCCTGACACTTCCTGATACCGACCGAAACGTGCCAAAATAAACCTGTCCCTTTTTGGTAGGTTTGGCGAGTGTGGATTTTCGGACGCTTAACTAACGAGCGTGGATAATCTCCCACTTTGAGGCCGTCACCGAGCCAAAAACGGGAGATTATCCGCTCTCATTTTGGATAACCCCTCTTGTACCAAGCCGAGCTCCATGGTCAAGTAATAACGACTTCTCATCATTAGATTGTTTACATCAATTCTAATAACTATTTAATCCTTAAACTCGTTATTAGAATTGATATGATTGGCCTAATAACGAGTTTCCGGCACTAAAGATATGGAGGGCGCGATGCAAATCGAGGAGAACGGCCAGGGAACGCTCCGCAATAATCTATCGGGGAAATTGGCTTACTATTCGTTTTTTCCAACGCCCTTGCAATCATTGAGGCAGCTAAACCTCACCGAGGAAACCTATCGCACGCTTTCCGCATGCTCACGAAAGCTTGGAGAGCTTGAAGGCATGCTCTACTTTGTTCCCAACGCCGATATGTATCTGACAATGTACGTGCGCAAAGAAGCACTCCTTTCTTCGCAAATTGAGGGAACCCAGTGCACGTTTGACGACCTACTTAGTCCATCGCAAACACAACTCCATCATAAAGATGTCGCAGACGTCGTGAATTACGTCCGTGCTGTCGACCGCGGCGTAGAACTGCTCAAAAAGATGCCCTTGTGCACGAGACTTCTTAGGCAAGTTCATGCGGTCCTGCTGGACGGAGTGCGCGGAACGGAGAAGAATCCAGGCGAGCTGCGCTCCTCACAAAACTGGATTGGCCCCTCAGGCTGCACCATTGCAACCGCATCGTTTGTCCCTCCAAACATTGAAGATTTGAGTAACACGCTCCAGGACCTCGAACGCTTTATCAATGAGCCTCAAGTCGAAATGGATCCGATTGTGCGGGCGGCGCTCGTCCATTACCAATTTGAAACTGCCCATCCATTCCTAGACGGAAACGGTCGCCTGGGCAGGCTTCTCATTACACTTATGCTCATCAATGATGGCGTTCTTCATTCTTGCTTGTTCTATCCATCGTTCCAGTTCAAGAAAAATCGAAGCGAGTACTACCGGCAACTCACATCCGTAAGGGAGAGAGGCACTTACGAGGAATGGATAGAGTTTTTCTGCAACAGTCTTCTCGAAAGTGCGAAGGACTCGGTAGGGTCTTTAAAAAACCTTGTTGACCTCCATAACCGTTCCACAGCAACCATTACCGAAAATCTCGGAAGGACTGCTGCAAACGGGCAAAGGCTGTTGGGCATTCTTGAAGAGCACCCCATCGTCGACACCGCATTCATCGCTGCCCAACTCGATATCGGCAGGAGTACCGCGAGCTCGCTCGTCAAATCATTTGAAGAATTGGGTATCCTCCGTCCGCTCGACGAGTCAAGACAGAGATACCGGCAGTACGGGTATGAAGAGTATCTTTCGATTCTCAGGGAAGACGCCGAGCCGATTAGATAGGCATCGCAACCCAGGCAAATTAAAGCGAGCGTGGATAATCTCCCACTTTGAGCCTGCACACAGGCCAAAAACGGGA
>USKL01000133.1 GCA_900555225.1 uncultured Collinsella sp. | reverse complement strand
AATAAGATTCTGGACGGCAAGGACCTGACCGACCACATCACCGAGGTCATGCACGACACCGTGTACCGCTGCGTGCAGGAGTTCTGCACCAAGGACAGTCACGATGGCGAGCGCGACCTGGAGGGCCTGCGCAAGTGGGTTGTGGAGCTCACCGGCCACATCGATACGCCGAAGTTCCCCGACGAGGATTATGAGGCCCTGGCTGCCGATGTCCTGGCTTACGTAGAGAAGTGCTACAACATGAAGGCCGAGCGCTTGGGCGAGGACCTGATGCGCGAGCTCAACACCCAGGTCATGCTGCGCGTCATCGATACCCGCTGGATGAACTACCTGCAGGAGATGGACTACCTCAAGACCGGCATCGGCCTGCGCGGCTTTGGCCAGCGCGACCCGCTGGTTGAGTACAAGACCGAGGCCTACGGCGCGTTCCAGATACTCGTCGATACCATGTACGAGGATTATCTGCGTACGGTTCTGCGCATCGAGATCAAGGCTGCCCCGCGTGCCGTGGAGCACAAGGAGGAGCCCGCGCTCGAGGGTGCGCACTTCTCCGGTCCTGCCGAGGTCGATGGTGACAACGGCGGCTCGGTGCTGCGCAAGCAGGCGCAGGTGCAGGCCCGCATGGCTGTCCAGGGTGGTCCGGCTGCCGTCAACAACGGTGGCAAGGTGACCACCTATCGCAAGTCCGAGAGCGACGATCCGTACGTCAACGTGGGCCGCAACGACCCGTGCCCCTGCGGTAGCGGCAAGAAGTTTAAGTACTGCCACGGCAGGAATCGTTAATGGCTGAGGCTTTAGAGGTAACGCCCGCCGAGCTGGACGCGTTTGCGGACCGGCTCGGTGAGGTCGAGTCGTATCTCCACCTGGACGAGAAGCGTACCCGCGTGTTCGAGCTCGAGGCCAAAAGTGTTGCCCCTGGCTTTTGGGATGACGCCGACGCCGCCCGTGCCACCATGGAGGAGATCGCGCGCACCAAGGAAGATATCGCTGCCGTGGACACCGCGCGCGGCGAGCTTTCCGATGCCCGCGCCGCGCTGGAGCTTGCCGAGGAGATGGGGGATGACCCCGACGCCGCCGCCCTTCGCGAGGAGGCTGCAGCCACGGCTGAGCGCCTGGCCCGTGCCATCGATGAGCTTGAGCTTTCGAGCTGGTTTACCGGTGAGTTCGATCACGGCGATGCCATTGTGACCATCAAGCCCGGACAGGGTGGTCTGGAGGCCCAGGACTGGACCTTCATGCTCTTTAAGATGTACATGAAGTACTGCCAGCGTCGCGGCTGGAAGGTCACCATCAACGACTGTCCCGCGGCCGAGGTCATCGGCATTGACCGTGCGACCTTTACCGTCGAGGGCAAGGACGCATTTGGCATGCTGCGCGCCGAGGCCGGCGTCCACCGCTTGGTTCGCATTAGCCCCACCGACGACAAGAAGCGCCGCCAGACCACGTTTGCCGGCGTCGAGGTCATCCCCGTGCTACCCGATGATATCGACATCGAGATCAGTCCCGATGACATCCGCGTGGACGTGTACCACGCGAGCGGCCCGGGCGGTCAGGGCGTCAACACCACCGACTCCGCCGTGCGCGTGACGCATTTTCCCAGCGGCATTGTGGTCACCTGCCAAAACGAGCGCAGTCAGATTCAGAACAAGGCCGCGTGCATGCAGATCCTCAAGGCTCGCCTGTACGAGATTGAGCTCGAGAAGCGCGCCGAGGCACTGGATGAGATCCGCGGACCCAAGACCACGATCGGTTTTGGCAACCAGATTCGCAGCTACGTGCTCTACCCGTACCAGATGGTCAAGGACCTACGCACGGGCGTGGAGACCAGCAATGTCGAGGCCGTTCTTGACGATGGCGACCTGGACCCGTTTGTTATTGGCTACCATCGCTGGGCCACCGGCAACGCCGATGCAGAAGGCTCGGAGGTCTAAAACATCGGGCGGCTTCAAGCCGATGCCAAGCCCAACGGTTGGACGGGTTTGTATCCAGAATAAACCCTGCGCAGGGGTGGTTTTTGTTCGGCGAATCGGTAGAATCGAATACAAGAAGAAGTTCAAAGCGCATCCGATGGGGTGCGCTTTTTTGAGGGAGGCAGCATGGCATATCGTCTGGACATCAAGCGCATTCTTTCGATGAACTTCTTTCACGATTTGCCCCAGATCATGTTGGGGTGTGCCTTGGCCGCCATCGCGACCGACCTGTTTTTGATTCCCAACGGCCTTGCTGCCGGTGGCGTTACGGGCCTTGCCACCATTATCCAGGCGGTCGGCGCATCGCGCGGCCTATCGCTTCCCGTTGGTATTCAGACGATCGTGATGAACGCCTTGCTGCTGCTGGTCGTTATGCGCGAGGGCGGCATGTTCTACGTGGTGCAGACCGCGACGGGCTTTGTGCTGCTGGGCTTCTTTACCGATCTGTTCGCCCCGTTTGTAGCACCTCTGGCGGATGCGGACCTGATGCTCCCTGCCATGTGGGGCGGCATTATTACGGGCATCGGTTACGGCATGGTGCTGCGCGCCGGCGCCAACACCGGCGGTTCGGACACGATTGGCCAAATCATCTCGCGTAATACCTCACTGCCCGTGGGCTCGACCGTCATGGCGATCGATGTTGCCGTATGCGCGCTGTCGGCTCCGGTCTTTTCAATCGAAAACGCACTATATGCAGGCCTTTCGATGGTCATTAGCGGCTACGTGATCGATGCCGTGGTCGATGGTGGCAACAAACGCCGTATGGTACTCATCATCTCGGACAAGTTCCCTGATATCGCTGCCGATATCATGTATGGCCTGGGTCGTGGTTGTACCAAGTTTAAGGCGACTGGCATGTATTCGGGTGCCGAGAAGCCAGTGATTATGGTCATCGTGAGCCGTCGAGAGCTCAATACCCTCAAGACGATCGTGCGCGAGCGCGATCCTCATGCCATCGTGACGGTTGCCGACGTTACGGAAGCCTTCGGCGAGGGATTCAAGGACATTAGCGCGTAGGGTCGATCGCGTTCCATCCAAAAGACGTTCACATTGATAAACCGTTTCATCAGCGGTTCTGCCTGCTAAATTGTTCAAATAATGATAAAAACTCTGGTAAAGCCATCAGTTTCCAGCATAATGAATGACGTACGTGCATTGCGGCTGTGTTGGGATTACCTTCGGTGCCGTGCGCATTTTGTCTAATGAGGATGAAAGGAAGGCACAATGAGCGACGAAGAGCTCAAAAAGGTTGCCAACGAGGTAAGGAAGGGCATCGTCACCGGCGTGCACGCTGCCAAGTCCGGCCATCCGGGCGGTTCGCTCGGCGCTGCCGACATCATGACCTATCTGTACTTTGAGGAAATGAACGTCGACCCGGCCGATCCCCGCAAGGCCGATCGCGACCGTTTTGTGCTCTCCAAGGGCCATTGCGCTCCGGGCCTGTACGCCGTGCTCGCCGAGCGTGGGTTCTTCCCCAAGGAGGATCTCGAGACGCTGCGCCATATCGGCAGCCACCTGCAAGGTCATCCCAACATGAACGACACCCCGGGCGTCGATATGTCCACCGGCTCGCTCGGCCAGGGCATCTCCGCCGCCGTGGGCATGGCGGTTGCCGCCAAGCACTGGGGCGATACTTACCGCACGTACGCCCTGCTGGGTGATGGCGAGAGCGAGGAGGGCCAGGTCTGGGAGGCAGCCATGTTTGCCGGCAACCAGCAGCTCGATAACCTCTGCGTGATCGTCGACCACAACGGCCTGCAGATCGACGGCCCCGTCGAGGAGGTCAACGACCCCATGCCGCTCGCCGACAAGTTCCGCGCCTTTAAGTTCCACGTGGTGGAGCTTGCCGACGGCAACGATTTCGATCAGATCCGCGCCGCCTTTGCCGAGGCCCGCGCCACCAAGGGTCAGCCGACCGCCATCATCGCCGAGACCATGAAGGGCAAGGGCGTTTCCTTTATGGAGAACCAGGTTGGTTGGCACGGCAAGGCCCCCAACGATGAACAGTTTGAGCAGGCCATGGCAGAGCTCACGGCCGCCGGAGAGGAGCTCTAGGATGGCAGACGTCAAAAAAATCGCCACGCGCGTAAGCTACGGCGAGGCCCTCGTCGAGCTCGCCAACGAGCACGATGACTTTGTGGTCCTCGACGCCGACCTGGCCGCCGCCACGCAGACCGGCAAGTTCAAGGCCGCCTGCCCCGATCGTTTCTTCGATGTGGGCATTGCCGAGAGCAACCTGATGGGCGTCGCCGCCGGTATCGCGACCACCGGCCGCGTTGCCTTCGCGAGCACCTTTGCCATGTTCGCTGCCGGTCGCGCCTTTGAGCAGGTCCGCAACTCCATCGGCTACCCGCACCTCAACGTTAAGATCGGTGCCACGCATGCCGGTATCTCGGTGGGCGAGGATGGTGCCACGCACCAGTGCTGCGAGGATATCGCCCTCATGCGCGTCATCCCCGGCATGACCGTGATTGTTCCCGCCGACGACGTGGAGGCCCGCGCCGTGACGCGCGCCGCCTACGAGTGCGACGGTCCGGTGTACATGCGCTTCGCCCGTTTGGCCTCGCCGGTTATCAACGACCCCGAGACCTACAAGTTCGAGTTGGGTAAGGGCATTGTCATGCGCGAGGGCGCCGATGTGACCATCATCGCCTGCGGCCTGATGGTCGGCGAGGCTCTCGAGGCCGCCAAGCAGCTCGCTGCCGAGGGCATCGACGCCGAGGTCATCAACATGCACACCATCAAGCCCATCGATGCCGACCTGATCGTCAAGAGCGCCACCAAGACCGGCCACGTCGTGACCGTCGAGGAGCATTCTGTAATCGGTGGCCTGGGCAGCGCCGTTGCCGACGTCCTGTGCGAGCAGTGCCCGACGCCGCTCAAGAAGATCGGCGTCAACGACACCTTCGGTGAGTCCGGCCCGGGCGCCGAGCTCCTGCACAAGTACGGCCTGGACGCCGCCAACATCGTGGCGACCACCAAGGAGTTCTTGGCATAAGGCAAGGCGGATCTCAAGGACTGCTTCGCCAGAACTATGGAAACCCGGCAGGGGCGCTCTCTTGGAGAGCGCCCCTGTTTCAGTTGCGGTGAAATAGGGACTGATTAGACCTTTTAACTGGTAAAACAGT
>USKL01000132.1 GCA_900555225.1 uncultured Collinsella sp. | reverse complement strand
CCAACTAGCCAAAAGCCGACCATCTACTTGCCGATATATCCATCGGCATAACCAATCAGTCCGCACCGCAACTTCTCAGCAAAACGCCGCGATGTCTGCGCCCTGCGGTATCCTTGGGCCACTTGCACCTGCAGCACCAAGGAGCCGCCATGCGCACCGAGCTCGATGTCCCCTTTTCGCACAAAGAAGAAGCCAAGGCGCTGGGCGCCAAATGGGACCGGACCAAGAAGGTCTGGTATGTACCCGGCGGCGTCAACCCCGAGCCCTTTGCCGAGTGGCTGCCCGGTGTTGACCGATCCGACCCCTCAGCGCCGTATATATATCTAGTACTGGGCAAGCGCGAGTGCTGGAAGTGTCACAAAGAGACCTCGGTCGCGGCCTTCGGCATTCCCTATCGAACCGATAACGACGAGAGCGTCGCCATCGCGCACGCGCCCAACGAGTCCGGGCACATTGCCATCGACACGGCCAACGCCAACGCACTCGCCATCGTGCCCGCTCTTGGCTGCGTGCCGGGCGAGATCCGCGACTACCTTCATAAGCGCTGCGGCTACAAGCCCGTAGGCGCGCGAGCCTCCAAAGCCCCGTCGCTCGGCAACACGTGCACCAGTTGCGACGCGCTGCAAGGCAGCCGCTATCTGTTCGAGGAGCCCTCGTCCCCGTTTGCCCTCACTGCCATCAACAAGCTGCCGGCACTGGAGTTTATACGCGTCGAAGTTGCCGGCGTCTTTGGCGTCCCGACCACGCGCACCGACTTTGACCAGGCGCTCTTTACCTGGGCACGCGACCATCACGCCGAGTTCCACAGGCAACTCGGTGAGGGGGTTTATTTGTAGAGACGGAGAAGCCTTCACAGCCAGCTCCTCCGCATCACCTATCCCTCGTCGCCGGCGTCATACACGATATCGAGGCCACAAACAGGGCATTTCTCCGGATACACCGGCATATGAACGCCTGTCTGTTTTCTCACTTCGTCGCTGAGTCTGTCGCGCGCATCGATGAACCGAATATCGAGACACGGTATTTGCGAGCCGCAGCAAGGGCAGGTGACGACAAACGACCCGCAATCAACCTCTACGCTCGGAAACATATTGTTGTCTATAAGGGCACACGGCAGTTTTCCGTACTTCCCCATCGCAATATCGCCTCGCCAGCTCATACACGCTCCCCTCTCGCTATACAAAACAGGAAGAGCATGCACCGGCGGGCGTGCGCGAGATTGTATCGCCACGCGATCCGATCAAACAACACGATCGTCAAAGAATACCAAAGCCAAATACGCTAATACGGCAGAAGCCCCGCCTTTTCACGCTTCTTTTCCGAGCGATCGAACTCAATGCGATGGGCCTCAAGAAACACCGTATTGGGTCGCCACTGACGCTCATTCGGCTGCCTTAGCGTCGCACCCGCAAAGGAAGCGTAGTCGGTCTTATCCAGCAGGTACGATCCGCACAGCCGATATTCGCCGCAAACAGGCTCAAACGAAATCAGGTGAGCATCAAATAGGGAATGAAGGTCGCGCCGAAGCAGAATGCCGTTGCTGGCAACCTGCGATTTGGGTCCCGAGTAATTCTCGATATGCGCAGCCTCCAGAGCTTCGCTGACGCCACAGTCCGACACCGCGCAACGGCCGTCATAGGCGGCAACGAGCTGCTTGCGGAACCATTGTTGCCCCAATCGCTCGCGCCTTAACGCATAGCGGACCTTTTCGTCGTCGGTCGCACCCTGTCCGGCAAACTCAATATCGACGGGCATGCGCTTCAGATAACTCATGTCGGGCGCAAAACGAGGGTCCGGCCCGCCTTTATGAACAGGACCGTGCAGAACAAACCATCCGTTTTCGGGCTCGAACCGCTCAACAAACGCAAGGCCGAGCACCTTATAGCCCACCTCGGTTGCAAATATGACTCCGACCGGAACGCCGCATTCCATGCAGTTGAGCATTTTACGGTTGTAATTCTGGTCTCGAAAACCAACGGTACCCGGCGCTTGAACCGAGTACTTAATGACCCACGTACCATCGTCCAAATAGAGCGGAGGCACATCGGTGTAGAAGCTCTTTTTAGAGTTATGGACCGAGAGCGCAAAGATCTTATTGGGATCTTGCTTCACCCGATCCTGGCCCGGCCAGAAGATCCCTGAATCCCGCGTTACGGGAAAGAAGTCCGAGCCAATTCTCAAACGATACTGATACTGAGGGCTATCTTCCTTGGTGTGGTGCGGAAGGCTGGTCCAAACGCCGCCGCGCTGCTCCTCACCCAGAAACCACTCCCATGCCTCAACGTATTCAGAAGGCACGAGACTGCAGGCACGGTCATAGCTTGGTCCATCCATCAACGGAACAGCAAGGTCAATGTCGTTCATCGCCAGCACCTACAACCATACGAACGCGAGTCATGCCCCTCAATAATATGACCGAGAGTCAATTATTACGAGATCTCATTCCGCGATCGGCACATCGTTGATGCTCTCGATTTGCCGCTGGCGCGCTCGTACCCCGCTACCCCACTCCCCTGTATACTGATGTAGCACGTGTTTCATCCGGGCTTGTTGGACCGGATTGTTCATGGGAGGGTCTTATGGCTGCTTCGAATCCGCCTAAGGGGAGCGTTTCTTCTTCGTCCATCAAGCCGGTTACGCGCAAGGCCGTGCGCTGCCAGCGCGAGGTCGCTTGGCTTGTCACGCAGGCGGCGGGCAGGCTTGTGGCGACCACTCAGGACGTCAATGCGCCTACGCCGAGCTTTGTGCTGGCAGTGGCGCTGGATTTTGTGCGCCAATTGGAGCTTGCCGAACAGGATGCCAACGGCCACCTCGACTACCAGAATGTTATGGCGCCCGACCTGCAAACGTTCTGCCACATGGCCAAGTTGCCCGCCGCGCCCAATGCGCTTTCGGACGCAGGCTACATGTTTACGCTTTCGGGCGCGGACCTTATCCGCGACATCTATGCATACTGCAGCGAGCTCGCCGAGTGCCACGTCTTTGACGCGGCAGAAGTCAAACCGGGAAATGTCATCAAGCTGGTTCTTAGGCTGTTCTTGATGGACGGGTTCGGGGCCATGCCGGCGTAAGCCGAGTCTTTAGCATCACCGTCGACTGAGCAACAACCGCTTTACCTTAGTGGGCGCCAATTGAGGGTCGATTATTGGGTCGCCTCGTCCACTAACGCATTTATTCCACGCGCTCTGACAGTCGATACTTGCGGTTGCGGCTTGTCAACGGCGCCGTCGGCTCAAGCTCACCCTGCTCAATGAGCGCATTGACGCGTGCCCTAACCTGGGAAACCGTGAGTCCCGTGCGCTCCGCCAGTTCGCGCGTCCCCAATTCGCCGTAGCGCTTGAGTGCCGTCATAATCAAGTCCCCGCCATGATCGACCGGCTCAATCTTTGAACGGTAAAGTACGACCTTGAACCGATCGAACCCCGGGCAGAACAGGGGCTCGGCCAGACCATGCGCGCGCATGGCATCGATCATCATCGGGATGCCCGAGCCATTGCCCTCAGCCGGCGAACCTGCGCCATCCGGCAGCGGGACAATCGACATGAGTTTCACGAGCGTCGCGTTACGGCATCGGGAGCTGCCATCAAACAAGCTCTCGCGAGTCATTCCCCCGTAAAGGCCGCCAGGATTCGTCACCTCGACACGATCGTCAAAGACGTCGACGGCAATCGATTGCCCACAGAACCGATCCCCGTATTCCCTGTGGATAACCGCGTTGGCGACTGCCTCGCGCAGGACCTCCTCGGGAATCTCCAGCGAGTCGATACGCGAGATGCCTTGGACGGTCGAGGTGCGGCGCAGGTTTTTGGCGACAGCCGCGACAGTATCCGAAATCATCTCGCCCAGGGTGCCCTCGCAGACTGTGCGGTCCATAAATCTTAGCGGTCCCGCAGCGCCCTTTTGAGTTCCCGCATGGACAGCCACATCAATGAAGAGCTTGGGATAGAACTGCTGAGGGTAGGTGCCCGCAACTAGGAGTCCAGCCTTGGTAACATTGCCCTGGAAGTCGAGGAGATTCAGGCGCTCCATCTTTGTCTTCTTGTCCGTCGCACCACGCATCGCTCGAGGCGTCAACGAATAGGCGCGTTCTATCGTGCGGTCGACCAGCGACTCGTCGAGATCGCCCACACTCGTGCCGGGCACCGCATCGCGATCGCTCGGAGTCGCTCGACCGTATGACGCCAATGCGAGCACCTCGGTCGATGAAAGCGGCACATCTTTGTCATCGATGCGTTTGTAGCTGCCACCTTGAGCGCCCCGCTCTATGACATAGCACGGCTTGCTCGACGGGTCGAGCTCCTCAATCGTGATGACCAGAACCACGGTGCCCTGGAGCTCCACGCGCTCAATGGTGTATTTGGGCGGATTGGCCAGCTTTCCGCGACCGCCAGCATCGCCCATGCCCGCCACGAATTGGTTGAGCACTTTCTCGGTCTCAAAGTTTGCAACTGGGACAAAACCCGCGCGCTCGCTCACTCCGAGCACGATGATGCCGCCGGCGGTGTTTGCGAAAGCGCTGACCGTTTCCCATACGTCGCGGGAAAGCGTCATGGCGCTCTCCTTGACCTCGACGTTAAAATCGTCCGAGCCCATGCGCCTTAAAGACTCGAGCAGACCGGTCAGTTCGTTTTCGTTCATCTGCACGTCCTTTCGCTCGGTTCTGCGGAGAATGCCGCGAATAAATTTCCTTCGTCTCTCAGTTATCTCTCGTAATTATCTCTCATCTTTCTGTTATCTCTCATATTAGAGATGAGTGAGAGATGAAAGATAAGATGTCTGTCATTTGTTTCATTTAAACATGTTGTTGCTGGTAAAACAATCTATATTGAGACAATACCATGGTTGCCCGTCTCTTTGCAGCATTGTTATCTCTCATATTTATCTCTCATCTTTCTGTTATCTCTCGTATTTGAGACGAATGAGATATGAGAGATGTGCGGGCGGCGGATGAGCGTGGATTTTGGACGGTCGGGAAATGAGGGTGGATATTTGGACGGTTTTTGGGCGTTTTGAGGCTGATTCCGTCCGAAAATCCACTCTCATTCGATAGGCGTCCAAATTTCCACGCTCGCGCGGCGGTCACGCGGGGCCTTTACCCAATCCGCCGGTATC
>USKL01000131.1 GCA_900555225.1 uncultured Collinsella sp. | reverse complement strand
GGACTCGACGCGCTGCTGGGCGCGGGACTGGGCTGCGACGTATATGTGGGGGATGCCGACACGGTGAGCGACGCGGGTCGTGCGTTGGTCGATGCCGCCTCCGACTTTGAAGTTGAGCGCCACGACCCGTACAAGGACTATACCGATCTGGCGCTGGCGCTCGATTCCGTCCGTCGTCGCTGGCCGGGTGCCGAAGTAGTTGCGACTTGCGCTACGGGCGGCCGTCCGGACATGGCGCTTTCCGTACTGGGGCTGCTCGCAGGCTACGAGGATACCCCTGTCTGGATTGTCGAGGACGAGACCACGGCCCGCATCCTTCGCGCAGGTGAATCGTGGACCATCGAAGGCGCCGAAGGCAAGACGTTCTCCATTATCGCCATTGCCCCCAACACCGAGGTAAGCGAACACGGCCTAGAGTGGGAGCTAGACCACAGCTCCCTGGGCCTGTTGGCCGATACCGGCATTAGCAACATAGTAAGATCAACTGCAAAGATAACCGTCCATGTCGGAACTGCGATAGCGTATTTGTTGCGTGAGGGTTTTATCGGGACGGTGGGTTAATTGACTGATTTTGCCGAAGTCAAAATCAGTCAATTCAGCCCCGTCCCAGGAAAACCCGTAAGAAAAAGTTTCAACAAAAACCTCTTGCATCAAAGAAAGTCTTCCCCTATAGTATCTCCTCGTCACGGGGGCGTAGCTCAGCTGGGAGAGCGCTTGACTGGCAGTCAAGAGGTCAGGGGTTCGATCCCCCTCGTCTCCACCATCGTGAATGCAAAGGCCTTCGGAATTCCGAAGGCCTTTTTTCATACCAAAACACCATGCGCCACAAACCCCACCTACGCCAACAAAAAGTTGCACAAATTTTTTCCCATGTCTGTACATAGTTTGTTAGCAAAACGCGATTATCAGTGTAGATCGCCGTTCCATATGGGCTTCAGGAACGCGCCTAATCACCGTTAGCATCCCATTAACCTGCATCAACGTGAACAACATCCCAAAATAACCCCCTTAAGCACGCTAAATGAACGATATGTTGTCCAACGCAGACCAAATCAGTTTCACTAACAGCTTGTGCTAGGATACCTAACGTTACATGAGTTCAACTGTGCTCGCGGCTCCAGCAAGCCATAAAGCGCAGGGTCGATCAGCATCCGGCCGTAACGGCGGTGTTAGAAAAACCACGAGCTCCAATATTGATTGCCATGCGCGATTTTGTACTTTTTACGGCTAATTACATCTTCGCTTTAGCCAGTTCAATAAGTTGCTACGGCAAATCACAGCAGTCCTTTAGCTGTTTGCGTGCGGTCCAGTTTTGAAATCACTCGACCGGCTCGCACGCAGCCAGCTGAGGTTGTAGGCATTTTTGCGATACGTGCCTGTGACATCAGTGTCGCTTTTATACATACCGTTCACGGTGGGACAGAGCCACGTGCTTGTCTGACTGGGCTCAGGGTTTGAATATGGAGCGCCTTCGCGCACAAGCGCCCTGGCGAAGCCATACCCAAACCCCGTGAGCCACACGTAAGACAGCAAGGGGGTGATGCTCGTGTGGTATGTGATCCAGGTCATTAACGGTCGCGAAGACGTAATGCGCGAGCGCATCGAGCGCATGGTGCCAGCCGGCACCATGCAGGAGCTCTTTTATCCCCAATTTCAAACCGAGATTAAGGTGCACGGTGAATGGGTCAATACGACCAAGCCGCTCTTTCCCGGTTATCTTATCTGCGATACTGCAGATCCACGCACCGTGCAACAGTATCTGCTGCGCATGGACGACTTTGCCCGGGTGCTTGCCCAGGACGGTCAGTTTGTGCCGCTGGCAAAAGAAGAGGCTCAACTCATAAGCAGCTTTACGCATAGGGGAGACCGCGTAGTGCCCATGAGCGAGGCCCTAAAAGACGGTGACCAGGTCATAGTGACGGCAGGTCCACTGTTGGGCCACGAAGGCCTTATCAAAACCATTAACAGACGCAAGAGCACTGCCTTTTTGGAGGTCGACTTGTGCGGCCGACGCGTAACCACCCGCGTTGGCCTTGCGGTGCTTTCAAAAGAGCAGCGCGTTATGCGCAATCACAGAAGAGCGATCGCCTAGCTGCAAGCTCGCAAGCGGACGACCGAAGGCAAAAAGTATCGGGGGAGGGGCTCTTGGAGTCTACGATGATGACCATGGCACAGGGCGCGCGGGAGACGCGCACGGCCGCCACGGCGAATTCCGTCACTGCCGCAGCCGGTGCTGCGGGGGATTACCTTACAAACGAAGAAGCGTACAAGATGCTGCGCGGTGCCAACTCCGGCGTGAAGCCCGAGCTTGGGCACAGGCTCTACCGCGTTGTTAAGCGTACGGTGGACATTGTCGCCGCCGGCGGAGCCCTGGTGTTGCTCTTTATTCCCGGGGTAATTCTGAGCGTGGTCATTTGCATAAAGAGCCCGGGCGCCAGCCCCCTATATTCACAGTGGCGCGTGGGCCGCGTGCGCAAAGACGGCACGTTCTACCTGTTTAAGATCTACAAGTTCCGCAGCATGGTTCCCAACGCAGACCAAATGCTCAAGGACTTGCAGGCCCAAAACGAGGCCACTGGCCCCATGTTTAAAATGAAGCACGACCCGCGCATTATTCCCGGTGTGGGTAACTTCATTCGCAAGCACAGCATCGACGAGCTGCCCCAGCTCATCAACGTGTTCTTGGGCCAAATGAACCTCATTGGCCCGCGCCCCGGCCTGCCGCGCGAGGTTGCCCTGTACAGCGAGCACGACATGAAGCGCCTGGCGGTAAAACCCGGCTGCAGCGGTCCTTGGCAGGTAATGGGCCGCAGCCACCTGGGCTTCAACGAAATGGTTGAGCTGGATCTTCACTATATAGAGAATCGCAGCCTGCGCCAGGACCTGCGGTTGATATTCGGCACGCTGAAGACGATGTTCTCTGGGGAAGGTGCCGTGTAGCATGCGCATCGCCATGATAGGCCAAAAGAGAACGGGTTCGCGCGAGGGCGGCGTAGAAGTGGTGGTAGGCGAGCTTGCTCGCCGTATGGCAGACCTTGGTCACCAAGTAACCTGCTACGACCGTATGGGCGAAGGAGCTCCTTCCGAGCCCTACGAGAAGGATGGCTACCGCATCGTTCCCGTAAAGGCTCTGGACATCAAGGGGCTCTCTGCGCTCACGAGCAGCTTTGCCGCAACAAGGGCCGCCATCAAAGACGGGGCAGACGTAATTCACTATCACGCAGAGGGGCCGTGCGTCCCCCTTCGTTTTGCGCGTTCCGCGGACATCAGGACCGTGGCAACGATCCACGGCCTGGACTGGCAGCGTGCAAAATGGGGCGGCTTGGCTTCCAAGTACATCAAGTTCGGCGAGGCGACGGCGGCCAAGTGCGCGGATGCGCTCATCGTGCTTTCCCGGGGCAATCAGGAGTACTTCAAGGAGGCTTACGGCCGCGAGGCTACGCTCATTCCCAACGGCATCACTCCCGAGGCGGATCTTCCCGCGAAGGAGATCTCCGAGCGCTTGGGGCTCACCCAGGGCTCCTATGTCCTCTACCTCGGTCGCATTGTGCCCGAGAAGCGACCGGAACTGTTGGTGGAGGCGTACAAGCAGGTAAAGACGGATAAGCGCCTGGTTATCGCGGGCGACTCCTCCGATACGGACGACCGGCCACGTTGAGGGCAACCTGCTCTCCGAGCTGTACTCCAACGCGTATTGCTACGCGCTCCCCTCCGACGTTGAGGGCCTGCCCATGAGCTTGCTGGAGGCCATGTCTCACGGTGCGGCATGCGTTACCTCGGATATTCCCGAGTGCGCGGATGTTCTGCAGGGTTGCGGGCTCACGTTCCCACACGGAGACGCGGGGGCGCTGCGCGACGTGCTTGAAGGCCTGATAGCGGATTCTGCCCAAGCGGAGAGGCTGGGCGCCATGGCACGTGACCGCGCGATTAATGGCTATGACTGGAACAGCGTCGTCCAAAGGACGCTTGCTTTGTATGAGGGTGTTGCGTAATGAAGATCCTTCTTGTAAATAAGTTTCATTGGCGCAAGGGTGGAAGCGAGACGTACTACTTTGCTCTTGCTGATGGTCTTCGCGCTCTTGGGCATGAAGTTGCCTTCTTCAGCATGGAGGATGAGCGTAATGAGCCGACTGAGTGGTCGCGTTACTTTGTAACGAATCGCGACTATAACGGACCGAGCTCTATTGTCGATAAGGCGAAGGCCGCGCAGGCACTTGTGTATTCCAAAGAGGCGCGCGAGAAGTTCGATGCGCTGTGCCGTGAATTCCAGCCCGATGTAATCCATCTCAATCTCACTCATAGGCAGATTACGTTTTCCATCTTGGACGCTCCTTGGCTAAAGCAGCATCCAACGCCGGTTGTGTATACCTCGCACGACTTGATTCTTGCTTGCCCGAGCTATCTTATGCTTGATTCCGAGGGCAACGTTTGCGATTCGTGTCTCGGGGGTCATTTTGGCAATTGCCTTAAGAAGAAGTGCGTAAAGGGTTCGATCGCAAAAAGCGCGTTAGCGGTGGCTGAGGCGGAGTGGCTTAAACGGCACAAAACCTATTCACGTCTCGATCGCATCATCTGCCCGAGTGAGTTCATGCGGAACAAGTTTATTGAAGCGGGGCTTCCCGAGCGTCAGCTTGTCCTCATGCGGAATTTCCTGAATCCCGATTCGATGTCACGGGAAGTTGCCAACCAAAATAATGAAGATACCTACATGCTGTATCTGGGACGCCTTTCTCGCGAGAAAGGCGTGTTAACGCTCGTGCATGCTTTTGAGAAGGCGGCACCGGTGATCCCTGATTGGCGTCTTGTTATTGCAGGCGATGGCCCTGAATGTGATGCTGTGAAGGTCAAAGTTTCCGCAATGCCAAACGAAATAAGCTCGAGGATTGAGCTGGTTGGATATAAAACCGGTGACGCCCTGCGCGGACTTGTGAATCGAGCCACTCTGGCGGCTGCGCCGTCAGAGTGGCTCGAGAACGCGCCATATGCGGTTCTCGAGGCACTCGCCGCGGGCAAGCCCGTTATCGGTACGAACATGGGCGGAATACCCGAGCTGGTACGTGAGGGTGAAACGGGCTTCCTGGCTGAAGCCCACGATGAGGCAGGACTCGCAGATGCAATCCGTAGGGGTGCGGCG
>USKL01000130.1 GCA_900555225.1 uncultured Collinsella sp. | reverse complement strand
GCGAGCACGGCGGTGGGGAAGCGCGGAACGAGGCCGGTCTGGAAATACTCGACAACGATGGGCATGCCCAGGGCGAGACCAGTCACCGCAAACAGAAGCGCGACGAGGCTGAAGAACTTCAGCGGGCGGTAGTCCTTGAACAGCGTGCCGATCATCGCAACGACTTTAATGCCGTCGCTCACGGTATTGAGCTTGGACTCGGAACCTTCCGGACGGTCGCGGTACTCGATGGGCACATCTTTGATGCGCCAGCGGTGGTCGACGGCGTGGATCGAGAGCTCGGTTTCGATCTGGAAGCCCTCGGAAAGCACAGGGAAGGTTTTAACGAACGGGCGGCTCATGGCACGGTAGCCGGTCATGACGTCATCGAAGCTGTAGCCATAGATCCACTTGATCATGGCGCGGACCAGATTGTTGCCAAAGCCGTGGAAGGCACGCTTGTTCTCCTCGGCATAGGTGCCGTTGGAAAGGCGGTCGCCTACGGTCATATCGGCCGTGCCGTTGAGGATAGGCTCGCAGAGGGCTTTGGCCGCCTCGGCGGGGTAGGTGTCGTCGCCGTCGACCATGATGTAATAGTCGGCGTCGATGTCGCGCATCATCTGGCGCACGACGTTGCCCTTGCCCTGGCGCCCCTCGAACTTCACGATGGCGCCGTGCTCGCGGGCGATGTCGGCCGTGCCGTCCTTGGAGTTGTTGTCGTAGACGTAGATCGAGGCGTCGGGCAAGACGCGCTTGAAGTCGTCGACCACCTTCGCGATGGTGAGCGCTTCGTTGTAGCAGGGGATGATGACGGCGATGGATTCAGAATTCACTCAATGCTCCTTACACATTCAATCCTTGAAAGTATAGCCGTTTGGACTTGTCATCCTTAGATGTGGGTTAGTTCTCCAGTTTTGTTGCGCGAATCGTTTGCAGGGCCGTCGGGTCTATACTGTTCGTTTGTCAACGATTACGAGTAAAGGAGTTGCATCCGTGTCGGATCAGACAAAGCAACAAGAAACTCGCAGTCTGCCTGCGACGTTTGCTAAGAACGAATTTGAGAAGGACGCGTTTATCCTTCGTCAGCTGGTTACCAAGGATTTTAAGATCAAGTATCGCCGTAGCGTTCTGGGCGTCGCATGGTCGGTGCTCAATCCGTTGCTGATGATGATTGTCATGGCCATCGTGTTCTCGACGATTTTTGCCCAGGGCCGCAATGGCTCGATTACGCCCGAGATGTACCCGCTGTATTTGATCGTGGGTAACGTCACCTTTGCCGTCATGTCCGAGTCTACGAACCAGGCTCTGACGTCGATCGTGGGTGCTGCCCCGCTGCTCAAGAAGGTTAAGGTGCACCGCTGGGTCTTCCCAGTGCAGAAGGTGCTCTTCTCGCTGGTTAACTTTGCCTTCTCTCTGGTCGCCGTAGCTATTGTTATGCTGTGGTTCCGTGTTATGCCTTCTTGGCACCTTATTCTGCTGCCTGTCTGCCTACTGCTGCTTATGTGCTTCTGCATGGGCCTGGGCATGATGCTCTCCGCCCTCACGGTTTTCTTCCGCGATGTCATGCATCTGTGGAGCGTCGTCATTACGGCTTGGACCTACATTACGCCCATCTTCTGGACGACCGACTTCGTTGCGCAAATGCCGCATCTCGTGCGCATTCTGGTCTATGCGAACCCCATGTATAACTACCTGCAGTTTATGCGTGATATCTTCCTGTTCCAGACTACGCCCTCGCTTATGACGTTTGGTATGTGCGTCGCTTGGGCGGTTCTTGCGCTTGTTATTGGCTACACCGTGTTCCATAAGTCCGAGCGCAAGTTCATCCTCTACATCTAAGGAGTGCTGTGATGACTGAATCTGTTGTTGATTACAGCGAGCAGCCTCTGGCTGTCGAGGTCGACGACGTCACCATGATCTTTAACATGGCGTCCGAGTCGCTGACCAACCTCAAGGAGTACTTCATCAAGCTTGCCAAGCACGAGCTGTTCTTTGAGGAGTTTCGGGCGCTTAAGCACATCTCGTTCGATATTCATCGCGGCGAGGTCGTGGGTCTGGTCGGCACCAATGGCTCCGGCAAGTCTACGATGCTCAAGATTATCGCTGGCGTGCTTGAGCCTAGCGAGGGCAGCGTTAAGGTGCACGGCAATATCGCACCGTTGATTGAGCTTGGTGCCGGCTTTGACCCCGAGCTGACTGCCCGTGAGAACATATATCTGAACGGCGCCCTGCTTGGCTATACCAAGGAGTTCATCGACGCCAACTTTGACGGCATTATCGAGTTCGCTGAGCTTCAGAACTTTGTCGATATGCCGCTTAAGAACTTCTCCTCGGGCATGGTGGCGCGTATCGCCTTTGCAATCGCGACGATTACCGAGCCCGATATTCTGATTGTTGACGAGACGCTGTCCGTCGGTGACGTGTTCTTCCAGCAGAAGTGCGAGGCCCGCATCCAGCACTTTATCCAGAGCGGCGACGTGACGGTTCTGTTTGTTTCGCACTCCATGGAGCAGGTTGAGCGCATCTGCCAGCGTGCCGTTTGGATTGAGAAGGGTGACCTTCGCATGAACGGCCCAGTCGATGAGGTCTGCAAGGCGTATCGCGAGCAGTTCAACTAGGTTATAATTACTTGCGCCTAACAGGCTTGCGCTTGCTTGGGCGTGCGGTTATTTGCTCCATTAGCTCAGTTGGATAGAGCAGGGGACTTCTAATCCCAAGGTCGACGGTTCGAATCCGCCATGGAGCACCATCGTTTATTAAGCCCGGACCGCTTGGTGGTCCGGGCTTTTTCACATGCCGGTGTTCTTTGTTCTTGCCGGGTATACGTTTAGGCCGAAGCCGTGGCGTGAGCTGCTATTGTGCTGCTGAGGTGGATTGGTTATACGGCGCGCCAAAGGGGGCTGGAGCCGAGCGTGAGCAAGCCTCTGCTTATGACGCTGCCAGCATCGTGGTTCTTCGCGTCAATCGTACGCTGTGCCTGCGATATTGGATTGGCGTACGTGATCAAGAAGGCGTAACAAAAGCGGGGAGGACCAACTTGGCCCTCCCCGCTGTATCTAGTCTGCCTTCAGGCACTCGGGCAAGACGTTTGCAACTGCATTCATCGCCTGCGGCCTCAGGTACTGCTCATTGAGCTTTGCCTTTCTGTAGGCGTAGCGAGTGTCTGCCGAGTATTTGATCAACACATCGGTGAAGAACCGCTCCCAGCTCAGGTAGTCGCGGCTTTCGATATAGCTTGAGGGATCCTCGAGGATTTTTAAGATATCGTTACTGGGAATGAGGCCAGATTGCAGGAGTGTCCACTCGAATGATTCGGGGAGGAACAAGCGTACGTTCTTGTAAACGCGCTGTCCGAGCACCTTTTCGATGTAGGGACCAAATGCTGCTCCGTCTCCAATAGCAAGGATGTTTTGCTCGGGACATTCGTGAATCGTACGTTTTAGATTCGCAACGCCGGTGGCGGTATAGCAGGGGATCCCGAGTCGGTTGCAAAGAGCGTCGTAGAATTGATAGCCAGATTTGCTATCCTCGACAACTACGGCGTCGGGTACCTCGAATCCAACATTTAGATCCTGATACAGCATACTTGCCGTGTGGTCATATAGCGGCTTGGTCACCGAGTAGAAGCGCCTGTCGCTCTTGCGGCCATTGATTGTTTTACTTGTCGTGTTGACTAGCTTCAGGATCTCATCAACGCTGTAGGGGAGCTCGTTGGCATCGCGACGAGATATCAGAACAAAATAGTTGGACGAGCCGTTGACGGCTTTGGCGAAGTCCTTTGAGTAGATAAACTCGTTACCCTCATCTAGAAAGACGATTGAATCTTCGATGATCGATAGCTCGCGCTCCCAGCGTCTGCCGGAAAGCGTTTCGCAAGGCACGTCGCAACTGAGTGCAACGCCGCTTTCCGGTCCTCGGTCGTTGTAGTCGCGAATCATCGAGATGAGCGTCGTTTTACCCGTGCCGCTGTTGCCGCGTATAAAGGAAATATTGCGCTTAAACGTGAGTGTGTATTTGACCTTTGCACGCTCTACGACAACGGTATGCGTTCCCTTCATTACTCATCAACATCCAAAAAGTCATTCGTGGCGCCGACAAACTCCTGCATGTTTCTGACGATGCGGCCATCGTTTTCAATGCGGATTTCAAAGCTCTTCCAGGGGAATTTCATGATGTGGTATAAGGTCACCAGCACATCCTGCTCTTTGCCGATCTTGAGTAGCCAGCGGGCACAGTTGTCTCCGCAGGTGGATGCGTTGAACACCATATTTGGGAGATTGCGCACCAGCAGCAGCGTCTTAACGCCGCCGGACAGTTCGAGTGGGGTGATCGAGCCCAGCTGTTTGCTTACGATGTTGTGGGGACCGATGAGCTCTGATCCGTCCACGCTTTTAATAATCTGTGCGGCCATAGGGTCTTCGAACCATGAGTCCAAGTATGAGTTCCTAAAATAGGTTTCGGTATCGTAGATGGAACCGGGGTAATCCCCCAGATGGATGCTTAACATGCGCGTCTCCAGACGTTGTGTGACTGCAATGATTATATGCCAGTAATAAAGTGCCGCCAGTAGCGAGGTTGCTGCTGGCGGCACTGGCATTATTAGCGTGTGAATCGCGTTGATGGATTTGCTCGCGAGGCTACTTTTCGAGACGCTCCCTCAGCAGCTCCAACGCGTGGGCGTAGCCTTGGAGGCCTTCGCCGGTGATGGTGGCGAAGCAGGCCAGGCGTGCATAGCTCACCTGGCGGAAGTCCTCGCGTGTCTCTACGGCGCTGATGTGTACCTCGACGGCAGGGATGGCGACGGCCTTGAGGGCGTCGAGGATCGCCACGCTCGTATGCGTATAAGCGGCCGGGTTGATGACGATGCCGTCGACCTTTCCGTAGGCCTCTTGGATCTTGTCGACGATGCTGCCCTCGTGGTTGGACTGGAAGACCTCGATCTCGTCGAAGCCCTGTGCGGCACCCGCCTCCTGGCAGATCTGCACTAGGCGGTCGTAGTTGTCGCTGCCATAGATGCCCGGCTCGCGAATGCCGAGCATGTTGAGGTTGGGGCCATTGATGACGAGTGCTTTCATGGTTGCTTCCTTTGCAGTCGAGAAACCACCACAAAAGTGCCTGTCCCCTTTGTGGTGGTTTTGGTTAGAGAGCGGGTGGGAGGGTG
>USKL01000129.1 GCA_900555225.1 uncultured Collinsella sp. | reverse complement strand
TATGGAGCATGGCTTGAAGAAGGTTGCTGTATTCGTGAAGGGTCCCGGTTCCGGTCGCGAGACCGCAATCCGCTCCCTGCAGGCAGCTGGCCTCGAAATCGCGAGCATCCAGGATTGCACCCCCATCCCGCACAACGGTTGCCGTCAGCGCAAGCGTCGTCGCGTCTAACTGAAAGGATCGATACACTATGGCAATTAACAGGACTCCGGTTCTCAAGCGTTGTCGCCAGCTCGGCCTGGATCCTTCTGTTCTCGGTTACAGCAGCAAGAAGGAATCTATCCGTCAGCCCAAGCGCCGTCGCAAGGAATCTGAGTACGGCATGCAGCTGCGCGAGAAGCAGAAGGTTAAGTTCATCTATGGTGTTCTGGAGAAGCAGTTCCACGGCTACTTCAACAAGGCCCGCAAGATGAACGGCGTCACCGGTGAGAACCTCATGATCATTCTTGAGTCTCGCCTCGACAACGTCGTCTTCCGTCTTGGCTTCGCCCGCACCCGCAAAGAGGCTCGTCAGTCCGTCCGTCACGGTCACTTCACCGTGAACGGCAAGCGCGTGGACATCCCGTCCTACCGCGTCAAGGCCGGCGACGTCGTCGCTGTCGGCGAGAAGTTCCGTGACCTCCTCCCCATCAAGGAGGCCCTGATTTCCTCCGAGCGCTTTGAGGTCCCTGGCTGGCTCGAGGTCGATATCGAGAAGCTGTCTGGTAACGTGCCTCAGGTTCAGGTCGAAGAGATCAACGAGACGTCTGCTCGTGTCTCCGTCGAGCCGCTCGAGCGTGGTTACGGCGATACGCTGGGTAACTCCCTTCGTCGCGTTCTTCTGTCCTCGCTCGAGGGTGCCGCCGTCGAGGCTATTCAGATCGATGGTGCGCAGCACGAGTTCATGACCATCCCTAACATGGTCGAGGATGTCACCGACATCGTCCTGAATGTCAAGGGTCTTGTCTTCAGGGCTCTCGGCACGACCGACGAGGCGACCGCCACCATCTCGGTTGACGGCCCCTGCGAGGTCACCGGTGCGGACTTCTTTATTCCGTCCGAGTTTGAGCTGGTCAACCCCGAGCAGCACATTGCTACGCTCACCGAGGGTGGCCATCTCACCATGAGCATGCGCATCGGCTATGGCCGCGGCTATGTTTCTGGCGAGGCAAACAAGCGCGACAACGATCCCATCGGTGTGATCCACGTCGACTCGCTGTACTCGCCGGTTTCCCGTTGCGCCAAGCTCGTTGAGGCTTGCCGTGTCGGTCAGCACACCGACTACGACCGCCTTGTCCTCGAGATCGAGACCAACGGTTCCATCGCCCCGCGCGACGCCGTGGTCCAGGCTGCCAATATCATCAACCAGCATATGGCCGCCTTTATGAACCTTGCCGAGACCCCCGAGGTCGAGGAGGAGGCTTCGATCTTCGCTCCCGAGGTCACCAACGACAACGCCGAGCTGGACAAGCAGATCGAGGATCTGGACCTTTCCGTCCGTTCCTACAACTGCCTTAAGCGCGCCAGCATTCACTCGGTCCGTCAGCTCGTTGAGTTCTCGGAGAACGATCTGCTCAACATCCGTAACTTCGGTGTTAAGTCGATCGAGGAAGTGAAGGACAAGCTTGAGTCCATGGGCCTGAGCCTGAAGGCTTAATGCTTCGCATATTTGAGGAGAAACTAGACCATGCGTCACAACGTTAAGAAGGGCCTGAAGCTCGGCACCGATGCGAGCCACACCAAGGCCATGAAGAAGAGCCTTGCTAAGGCCCTCTTCGAGAACGACCGCATCAAGACCACCGAGACCCGCGCTAAGGCGCTGCGTTCGGTCGTCGACCCGATCATCACTTGGGCCAAGAAGGGCGACCTGCACTCTCGTCGTCTGGCTATCGCCAAGCTCGGCGATAAGCAGCTCGTTGCCGAGATCTTCGACAAGGCTGCCCAGGGCATGTGGCAGGACCGCAACGGCGGTTACACCCGCATCATGAAGCTCGGCAACCGCAAGGGCGACAACGCTCCCATCGTTATCATGGAGCTCGTCACCGAGCCTTGCACGCCTAAGGCCAAGAAGGCTGCTCCGGCCCCCAAGAAGGCCGCTGCTCCCAAGAAGGTCGAGGCCGTCGAGGAGGCTCCTGCTGAGGAGACCGCTGAGTAGACTTTCCGTCTGCATAGGCTATATTCGAGGGGTACGTTCGCGTACCCCTCTTTTTTTGTCGCGATACCGTTACTTGTTTGTTGGGAGCGCCCATGACTGCCCCGTCTGATTTCAATTCGATTCCCGAGCTTGACGCCACGCTCGTATTTCGTGTGGCCTATGATGGCTCGTCGTATAGCGGATTTGCCGAGCAGCCGGGACAGACGACGGTTGCGGGCGAGCTACGTCGAGCCATCGAGACGCTGCTTCGCCGCCCGATCGATTTGACGTGCGCGGGGCGTACCGATGCCGGCGTGCATGCCGTGGCTCAGTACATCAGCGTTCCCGTAACGGACGCTGAGCTCGCGTGTACGCGCCGTAGGTGGCTGCGGGCTATGGATGCCCTGCTGCCCAAAGATATCGCCATAAACGAGGTCTACAGGGCCCGTAAGGGCTTTTCTGCGCGCTTTGACGCGCGCTCTCGCACTTACACCTATCGCATTGCCGATCGTGATGCGCGGCCCGTGCTGTCACGCGGTGCTGTGTGGTGGCATCGCAATCCCCTCGACGTCGATGCGATGGCGGCCGCCTGCCCTGCGCTTTTGGGCGAGCAGGACTTTAAAAGCTTTTGCAAGGTTGCCTCTGCCGTGGGCAAACCTACGCACCGCTGCGTAATGCGCGCCGAGTTTGGCCATGAGGTTGCGTTTGGCGAGGACATCCTGACGTTTACCATCGAGGGCAATGCGTTTCTGCATTCGATGGTCCGTACGATCGTTGGCACGCTTGTCGAGATTGGCATGCATCGCCGTGAACCCGAGTGGATGCGCGAGGTCATCGATGCTTGCGATCGTACCGCTGCGGGCCCCACGGCTCCTGCCTGCGGCCTTACGTTTATGGGCGTGGATTACGATCCCGCCGAGCTTGTCGTGCTCGACTAGGGGAGGGCTCGACGCGCCGTTCGTCGGCACCTGTCATCTGTGGGCTGCGCGTGTGCAACATCTGTTCTTGGCGTGCAGTGCAACCGGTGTCTCATTGCTTTTATTGCCGGGGTGTACCATGAACGACAGTTTGATTCATTGCTGTCGAGAGGACGGATAACTTGGTTCGACGTGGCTCGCATCCGCGACTTTCGGTGATCCTTGTAGTAGAAGGTTCGCCCAGCTATGCGATGCGTGCGCTCGAGAGTATCCAGAACCAAGACCTCTATGATTTGCAGATTGTCGTTGTCTGCCGCGATGCTGCGCCCGGTGTGCGCCATTCGCTTCAAGTTGCTGCCGACAGGGACATCCATATTGATTTGATTGATGTCGAGGACGCGAAGCGCGGCGCTTGTCTTCGTGCCGGTTTTGATGCCTCGCGCGGCTCTCACATCATCGCCATGAACGCCGATGAGTGGTTTGCTCCGCAGGCCCTTTCCAAGATGGTCAATATCGCGTGCGATACTACGGCAGACATAGTGCTCCCCACGGTGTCGCTCGACCGCTATGATGCACATCGAGAGCGCCATTCGCGCGTCTTGGATGCTGCTCATATTTCCATTGATAGCAAATCTTCGATGGTGGCCGGGCTGCCTCAGTTGATTTTAGGCGGCCTAGTCGTTCAGACCTCTGGTGTGATGTACAGCCGCTCGCTGTTTGAGGCATGCCTTTTGTGCGACAAGGTGTTTCGCACAGTTGGGTTTATGGCATGCGCGCTTTCGCAGACACGATGCGTGTCCGGCTGCGGCGATGCTTGTTTCCACACGGCGGCACCTAAACTTACAGATGCCTTTGATCCCACCATGTATGCCAAGGTATCCGATGACACTCGAGCGCTCGACGAGCTTGCGGACTCACTCTCGGAAGCAGACAGCGGTGGTCGGCTCAAGCTGGCAAGTCAAAAGTTCTACTTTGCCGGACTGGTCGCCTGCATCGAGAATTTGTGTCTGAGCCCGCATGGGGTGTCGTCAATCGAGCGTTCCGCCCGCATGCGTGATATGCTCGATGCGCCTCGAACCCGTCAGATGGTCGCCGCGCTCAAGGATAACCATCGGGGGCTCGGTCTGTTGTTTGGGCCGATCGCCAGCGCCAAGCCCGCGCGCTGCGTGATGTGTACGCATCTGGCAGCTTTTCTTAACCGGACGGGCGCAAAAACCGCCTAAACGGCTCATTTCGAAACAAACTTGCATAGAATTGTTTCGAAATGCGTTCTTATACACAAAAGCCTTCAAATAGCGTTAAACTATTCAATCACTGATTGATTGTCTCCGCCATCTTTTGGAGAGAGGGTTTGTATGGCTAAAAAACGCAATGGGCGCCAGGATGCCATTAGAGATATTGTGCGCAATAAGGACGTCCGCACGCAGCGCGTGCTGGTCGATGAGCTCCGCGCTATGGGCTTTGATTGCACGCAGGCGACTGTCTCTCGCGATATTGCCGACATGGGGCTGCGTAAGCTCCCTGAGGGCATCTATGTTCTGGCAGAGGACCTGCACCTGCAGCGTATGGTTTCCGAGCTTGTAACGGGCGTTCTGCGTACCGATAATCTGGTTATGATCAAGGCTCAGCCTGGCACGGCTTCCGGCATCGCCGCCGCCGTTGATGCGGCAGAGTTGCCCGATGTGCTTGGCTCGCTTGCCGGCAACGATACGATTTTGGTTATTGCCCAGACGGCCGAGGACGGCGAGCGTCTTGAGGCGCTGATCAATAAGCTGAGCAATTCTCGCAAGTAGGCGTGCGGGTCGTGCGCTCGGCACTGTGCGCGTGACATGGTGCCTTGTAAGGGGTATCGACGTTGGTCGGTACCCCCCTTTTTTTGTTTGCCGGTATAAAGACCGTCCACCAGGTCACTTTAAATTAAAAGGCCCCCGAGCACTTTAATAAGCTGCTCGGGGGCCTTGTTGCTAATGGCCGGATGAATTTCTAGCCGACCGTATCGTCAGGCGTGGGCGAGGGGTAGGGAGTGGGCGTAGGCGTGGGCGTAGGCGTGCCGCCATCGCCGCCGGTCGAACCACCAGTGGAGCCGCCCGTCGAGCCACCGGTCGTACCGGTGCCGCCGG
>USKL01000128.1 GCA_900555225.1 uncultured Collinsella sp. | reverse complement strand
CGCATCCACAACCCCGATTCGGGCGAGGACGTGGCCGACGATCTAACGACCACGGAATTCACTATGGCCATGCTCGCCTGTCGTGGGTGGACCAACGCCGAAATCGCACGCCATATGGGAGTATCGCCGGGCACCGTCAAAAACCGCCTATCCGGCGTATACGCAAAACTTGGCATCGGCACGCGCGCGGAGCTGGTCGCGCATATGTTGCGTTAGCGACCGGGCTGCCAAGCGCATCGAACACGTTCCGGAACCCGACGCTTCGCTCGATCAATTTGGACATTTTGACCCTTGAACGGCACTACCGCCACGAAGCGTCTTCTCGCAAAATTGGATTATTTCCACCGATATCTGCGGGATGGGAGCCCAAGATGCTTGATCGCCGTTCGTTACTTGTTGCTGGAGCGTCCTCGCTAGCGAGCATTATGTTGCCTCGCGTGCCGGGAAGCGAAAATGCCTTCCTGCTGCCGTTCGCGCCCACCGCAGCCTATGCCGACGAAGAAGACCCCTTCAAGGTGCTCGTTCTCTCGCGCACCATGTTTGGTGTGGTCGTGGTCGACGTCGCCAACAAGAACACGCCCATCGCAGGTGCCCAGGTCACGCTCACATCGCGCTATGCCGCAGGCAAGCAGTTCACCGCCACGACCGATGACGAAGGCACGGCCATCTTTGAGGTCGCGCCGCTTTCGGAAGGCTACGTGGACGAGGCAACGCTTCTCGACGCGTACGACTTTAACGGCGGCATCTCCATTAGCATGGCGGGCTACCGTGATGTCGAGATTCCCCTTGCGCGTATCCAGGGCGGCACCGCCATAACCGCGCCCACGCGTCCGCTTTCCGACGGCGAGCCGTACTTCTGCCAGCTCACATTCGACGAATGGGATATCCAGTACGCCGACGCCACGTTTATGGCAATGCCAGCGGACGAAGCAGCAAACGACCAGCCCGATACGCACGCCTTTACCGTGCAGGCACATCTGCCACAGGGTGGACAGGCAACGCTGCACATCAACAAGGTAATGCCCGCCACGGACAGCTCGCCCGAAACCGTCACGCAGATTGGCCAAGTCAAGGCCAGCGCATCGGGCGCGGATAATCTGGCGACGTTCACGCTCGAAGACACGTTCCTCGATGCAGCGTCAAACCTTCTGGAGGAAGGATGCAAGCTGCGCTTTGTCCTCGACTATCAGGGCAAAACCTACACGCTCTCATCCCCCATGGCCGTTGTCACCGCGCCGGCCGCAAAGGCGGAATCCGGATCGACCACTATCGTCCCCACCACCATGGACCAAGAGATCACTCCGTTTGATTTCCCCGCGGCGTTTCCCGGCATCGGCGGCAATAAGTTCACGTGCTGGATGCCCTCATTCCCCATTTTGTTCGATTTCTCGTTTGCCGGGTACGTACTATTTGGCGGAGGATACAAACCAGCCAGCTATATGAACGATTCGGGCAACCCTGATCCGGAATACTGGAAGAAATCGCCGCGCGAGTCGGGCGCCAAGCAGGCAAACCGCTACCTCGACGAGATGGAAGGGAAGTGGAATCAGTACAAGAGTATGAGTGCCGGATCGGGCACCGATCCAAGAAACACCAAGCTCCTTCGCCACCATTGCACGCCGCTGTTCACGATGGATATCGCCACACAGCTGTACGGCTCGCTCGCCTACGATTGGGTGGGCAAAACCTGGGGTAACAACAACGACCCCGCATACGGCAATATTAAGGCCCTCTTCCAGGTAAGAACCGACCTCAATTGGACCGAGCAGTTTACCCTAGGACCGGTGCCGTTTTTCCTAAACGTCAACCCCTGGGTGTTGGCGAAGCTGGCGCTCGCCGTGGGTGCCCACACGCACGGCAGCGGCGCCGCGTTTTTTAAAAACATTTCGCTCGACTATTCCAACACGTCGGGCTCATTCACTATCCAGATCGGGCTTGCCGTCACCTTTGGCGCCGGCGTTGCAGGCGTCGCTTCGTCTGCCGTGCGCGGCGCCGCATCCCTCACGCTGTTCATTGGGTACGAGAAGGCAGATGGACACCAGCTTCCGCGACTGCGCGTAGGTGCAGACGTCGATGTCGATGTGATACTCCAGTTCGTAATGTTCAAGTGGACCACCAAGGCTTGGTCGGGGTCGTGGCCCACACTCATCGATTCGTGGAATATGTCTGTGGACAATGGCGACCAGTATGTACTCCAGCGCTCTGAGCTCGCATTGGGTGGAGATACGCCTTACACGCTGGATGCCTGCTTCGGCTCGGCCGGCAACATTGAGGCGGGCGGCGTGCCGCAATTTATCGCATCGGCCACCATCGTCACCAACGCCGAACTGCTCGCACGCGCCGAGGTTAAGGCCACTGCCGTAAACGCCGCGCCTGTCGTGCGCGATTGGGATCAAGCGGTCACGCGCATTGAGCTCGAGGCGGATGCAGAAAGCGACGACACGGGACAGATCGAGCATTTCGTCCATGCACTGATAGAGAACGACGAAAACGCCGCGCCGATGTATGAGTACACCTACATCGGTCAGGCAACGAACACCGTTGCCGACCCGAACGCCGATTCTGCCGGCGTGTCGGAGGACGAGCGTGGCGGCATCAAGCCCTCGAGCGACAACGTGCTGTTTGCTGGCGTGCTCAGCGAAGCCCACATGAAGCTGGCAATGATTGCCGGCGTAGAATGCCTATTCCGTATCGCCTCGGTGCGCTACGGCGACAATGGTCGCTCGCGCCTGGTGGTACACACAAAGGCAAACGGAACGTGGTCCGCTCCCACGCCTGTGGACTTTCCCCTTGGGTTTGGCGAGGGCGACGTGGAGCGCGACGGCATATACGATTACGACTTCGACGTAGTGGAATATACGGACGGAAGAGGAAACCAGGACGCCTACGTGCTGCTGGTCTCGGGCGAGCGCCTCGACGGCGACAACACCCTTTTCGATACGGCAAGCACATCCGGCATACTGTCCGTCGTGCGCCTGCGCATAAGCAATGACGAGATCCGCGTGGTGTCGCATACGTCATGGCGCAGCATCTCGCGCGGCCGCCTTCAGGAGGATGGCCACCATTGTCTGCAGTGTCCACGCATCACGGTGGGCAAGACGCTGGTCGACGGGCGCCTGTCGGGCGCTTACCTCCACCGCCGCGGAACCACCGCAGAAAAGGCGCTCGGTAGCGAGGCTGAGGTTGCGCTGGAGTGCTTCACCCTGTGGTCGGATGATTTGGGCGACAGCCTCACGTTCCGTCAGGTCCTCCGCTTTCCGCAAGCGCCATCGAGCATCGAGCTGGGCGTACCCGAGAATATCAACGGCAAAATGGTGGTGCCCGTTGCGTACGAGACCGCAGACGGTTGCGGCTGCGCATCGTACGCCGTGATCGGCCAGTCCATTGCGGGCTGGGGCGTTATGTCACCAGACGCCACGGTACCCCGTGCGGTGCCGTGGCCACAACATTCGGGCTTTTTGGCAACCGTCAACGAGCAATTGCAGCATATTATTTGGACGCGAGGCGCATCGGCATTTGCAACGCAGCCCGTGGGTGCCGCAGGCTGTGGCCCGGCATCGTTTAGCGTAAGCAACAACGGCAGGTGCGTGCTCTATGTAGAGAACACCGATGGCAAGGTGGGGCAAACCTACGACGAAGAAGGCAACCCGGTAGCAGTGATGGGCAAGCACTTCCGCATCTTCGCCAGCACCTTGGCAGGCGATCTGTTCACGGAGCCGTTCGTGATGTGCGAGCTGGACCATCCCGTCGATCAGATAACGACATTTTTGACGTCGGGAGGCATGCTCTCCGCGCTCGCCACGCACATTGTGAGCGCGGAAAAGAGCGAGGCAGAGCTGCACGGCATCGAAGTGCCCTTGGTGGCGTGCGCCACTCCGACGGGCGCCGTTGCTACCTCGGGCGCGGTGGTGCCCGGAGCAGCAGGAGAATCCTTCATGGTCACGGTGCGAAACGACGGCAATACCTTGCTGACCGCCGGCACGATCGATCTGTACCGAGAGGGCTCCAGCCAGCCGTTCTCCAGCGCATCCATCGGGTTCGGAGCGAACACACGTATGGCATCGATCTACGATTCAGAGCTTGCCGAGGACGCTTCGGCCAACGACATGGCGCGCGTGAAATACGCGCTCGAGACGCTGGGCGCACATTTTGCAACGCACCCGCTGGTAGCCGACAGTGGCAACGCCGTGCTGGCACCGGGTTGCACGGCACAGTTCCGCATGAGCTTCGCCATCCCCGAGAGTTGGAGCGACGAGGTGGGCAAACGTGTAACGCTGTATGCGAAGGCGCGTAATCTGGTGGCGCTCGATCCCGTAACGCTCGAGGAAATTCGACCGGGCGCAAACTCGGCGCTGGGTGCCGTACTGCACGAGCTTCATGTGCCCGACGCGGCATGCGAACGCTCAGAAGTTCAGGTCGGCGTATGCGACAGCGCGGATACGACAGAACTTCACGACGCCCCGATGACAGCAGACGACGATGGCGGCTCGAGTGGCGGCGGTACCGACGAGGGCGGCGGCTCCGGCGGAAGCAGCTCCGGCAGTGGCAAGGACCACGGCAATAACAAGCGCCCCGGAAAAGCGGGCGCGCTTGCGGGCACGGGCGATGTCAACGCTCCCCTTACGGCAGCCGCAGCAGCACTCGCCGCAGCAGGCGCAGTGAAAGGGGACCCTCTCACGAGGAGAGATTCTGTGCGTTGTTGATAAGACTTCTTCGATGTTCATTGTGATATTCTCCTTTTAGGCCACAGGAGGCGCCGATAATTCGACGCCTCCTGTTTGTGCTGTAAAGCCTGATTTATTTTTGTACTCAGCGTTTGGTTTACCCCTTTCAAAAGTGAATCCGCTTGAACCCGATTGGCTCACAGTAATAGAACTCGCTTTCTCCTGATGCAAGAAATATTTCCACCACATCGGAGACCGAGAGCGACCGCCCTTTGTAACCGGAAGGGTGCTCCATGTTGAAAACATAGAAGATATCCTCCAGTGTTTGCGCAGAAACTTCTCCGGCAAAAACGCAGTCGTAAAGCTCTACAGGGACTCGACCATTACTGACCGATATGATGTGATCCAGGCTCTGAAACGCAAGACGGTTCTCATCGTGCTCTATCGCAATCTGGTAGATGGCAATTTTCACGACAACATACCTTCTCGCTCATACAGTTCCTCTGTGTCAATAC
>USKL01000127.1 GCA_900555225.1 uncultured Collinsella sp. | reverse complement strand
GCGTGTAGACCTGCGTGGTCGATATATCGGCATGTCCCAAGATCTCCTGTAGCACACGGAGGTCTGCGCCGCCCGCAAGCATATGGGTGGCAAAGGAGTGACGCAGCGTATGGGGATGGAGTCCCACCAGCCCCACCTGGCGCCCATAGCGCTCACAGATGGCATGGATGCCCTGGCGTGACAGACGGCGGCCGTTCTTATTTAAAAAGACCGCCGAGGTCTCGGTTCCGCGGGCATGGGCCGCCAAGCGGGAACGCCCCTCAGTTACATAGAGCGTCAGAGCTCGCGCCGCGCTTCCCACCAGCGGTGACAGGCGTTCCTTTGAGCCCTTACCGCGAACGAGCACAAAGCCATCGTCGATATGGATATCGCCCACATCGAGCCCCACCAACTCGCTCACACGTAAACCGCATCCGTAGAGCACTTCCAAGATGGCATGGTCGCGCAAGCCCATCTCGCCCTCGGGAAAGTCTTGATCGAGCAGCGCCGAGACATCCTCCACCGATAGATACTCCGGCAAACGCTCAGCCTTTTTAGGCAGGCGCAACGCCGCCGTTGGATTTTGGGCCACAGCCCCATCGCGCACCAAAAAGGCATGCAGGCCCTTCACGGCCGCAAGCGCACGCTCCACTGAGGCATCGGAATAGCCCCCATCGCGACGGTCGGCAACAAAGCCCTCCACGACCTGACGAGTCACCTCTTCAAAAGACACAATACCCGCCCGCTCCAGATAGGCGCAGTACGTCGTCAGGTCACGACGATAGGCCGCAATCGTGTTGCGCGCCAAACCCCGCTCGACCGCGAGGTAATCGAGATACTCCCCCGCCGCCACGGCGAGCGACGAGGGAGTAGCTTCGGTATGTTCCTTATTCGCCGGCACCCTTAGTCCGTAGCGAGGTTCATGGGCGTCACCTGCAGACGGTCGACACCCTCGTGCTGGCCGATCGAAGCGCGCACGAACTCGCGGAACAGCGGCTGCGGGTTGGTCGGGCGGCTCTTGAACTCGGGATGAGCCTGGGTTGCCACATACCACGGATGCACGTCGCGCGGCAGCTCGACCATCTCGACCAGGCGCTCGTCGGGCGACAGGCCCGAGATAACCAAACCGGCGTCCTCGAGCTGGTCGCGGAAGGCGTTGTTGAACTCAAAGCGATGACGGTGACGCTCGTAGACGAGTTCCTCGCCATATGCCTCGCGAGCGAGGGTATCGGCGGCGAGCTTGCACGGATAGGCGCCCAGGCGCATGGTGCCGCCCTTCTCGGTCACGTCCTCCTGCGAGCTCATCAGATCGATGACGCTATACGGGCCATCCGGATCGAACTCGGAGGAGCTGGCGCCGGCAAGGCCGACGACGTTGCGCGCAAATTCGCACACGGCCACCTGCATACCCAGGCAAATGCCCAGATACGGAATCTTGTGCTCACGGGCAAACTCGGCCGCGAGGATCTTGCCCTCCAGGGCGCGCTTGCCAAAGCCGCCGGGGACCAGGATGCCCGAGGCGTCGCCCAGAACCTCGGAGACATTCTGCTCGTCGAGGCTCTCGCCGTCGACCAGCTGGACGTCCACATGGCGATCGTAGAAGACGCCCGCATGGTGCAGGGCCTCGATAACCGACAGGTACGCATCGGGCAGCTGCGTGTACTTGCCCACGACGGCGATCTTCACCTTGTCGGCGTGATGGTTGGCGTGGTTCTGTTTGCGCAGGAACTCGTTCCACTCGCTCATGTCGCGCTCACGCGGGTCCAGACCCAGGCGCTCGCAAATGCGCAGGTCAAAATCCTGCTCGGCAAGCAGCTGCGGAACATCGTAAATGCTCGCGCAGTCCTCGTTGGTAAAGACACAATCGGTGTCGACGTCGCAGAAGCTTGCGATCTTTCCGCGGATAGCGTCATCGATATGGTGGTCGGAGCGCAGCACGATGATATCGGGCTGGATGCCAAAGCTGCGGAGCTCCTTGACGGAATGCTGCGTGGGCTTGGTCTTGACCTCGTGGGCGGCGGCGATATAGGGAACGAGCGACACGTGGATATAGCAGACGTTCTCGGGGCCGGCCTCCTTGCGGTACTGACGGATGGCCTCGACAAACGGTTGGGACTCGATGTCGCCGATCGTGCCGCCCAGCTCGGTGATGACTACATCGGAGCCGGTCTGCTCCTCGATGCGGCGGAACTTGTCCTTAATGGCATTGGTGACGTGAGGAATCACCTGCACGGTACCGCCCAAAAAGTCGCCGCGACGCTCGCGGGCGATCAAGCTCTTATAGATGGCGCCGGTCGTAAAGTTGGAATCGCGGGTCAGGTTCTCATCAATAAAGCGCTCGTAATGACCCAGGTCCAGGTCGGACTCGTAACCATCCTCGGTAACGAAGACCTCACCATGCTGGAAGGGGCTCATGGTACCGGGGTCGACGTTCAGATACGGATCGGCCTTCTGCATCGTTACTTTGTAGCCACGCGACTTGAGCAGACGGCCCAGCGAGGCCGCGGTGATACCCTTGCCCAGAGACGAAACCACGCCACCGGTTACGAACACATGCTTGGTCATATTGAGTTACCTGCGCTTCCCGTAGAAGTTGTTTATCCACATCTTACGGGTCTTCATTGTAATACTCGCGCCGCGGACCGTTCGCAATTTTTCTCGCGTGAGATTGCATTTCTCAATCTTGAAACAAAACGCCGCCCGGTTTCCCAGGCGGCGTCGCTATGGCAAGGGTTACATGCTGCTATCGATCAGCAACCTCGTCCTCAAGCATTTCTTGAACGAGCATGCCGGTACGGACGCCCTCAAGATACCACTCGCCACGTTCGGTGAGGCAAATGCCATTTGCAAGCTGACCGCCGTCGTCGCTATAACGCGAGACGACATCAATCATGCCTTCGGAATCCAAGCGATCGATTGCGGCGCGGGCACGATACGGCGAAACCCCCACGCGCTCGGCAAGCGTTTTGCGCGAAAAACCATACGGCCCGCCATTGTCTTCGGTTTGCTGGTCGATCTCCATCAACACCAGCACCTCGACACGCTTCATATCGTTGACACTCGCACGACCCTTGCCCGCCATAGCAGCCTCCTCAAACCGAGCACGAGCATCTAACGCGCCGTGCGCGACCGACACACCTCACGATGGCAGGTAATATCCATCATGCGGCATCCCGCTAAGGATGAAACAGTTACGGTTATTGTATACCGCTCAAATTGTTTCTAGGCAGGTAAACAGCTATTTTTCGCCGAAATAGGCGCTTTATTGATCAAAAAGCCGTACCGGGCGCTAACCCGATACGGCCAAAATGCAATGCAATTACCGCGGTGCTTCAAACTTAGCGATGGAAGAAACCGCGGCGCTCAAACTTGGGCTCGCAGCACACGTTGATACCCAGTTTGCGCAGTACCGTCTCGTCCGTCGGCGAGATAATCACGCTAAAGAAGGCATCGCAACCGCGCAGCTGCTCCAGGCCCGAAAGGACGCGAGCGGCCGTCTCACTCGTGGCCGAGGTGATCGACAGCGCCATAAGCGTCTCGTCGGTGTGGAGGCGCGGGTTTTTGCTGCCCAGGAAATGCGTCTTGAGCTTGCTGATGGGCTCGATCGCTTCATCGCTAATGACCTCGAGCTCAAGGTCGACGCCCGAGACATGCTTAAGTGCATTCATGATGAGCGAGCTCGCGGCGCCCAGGCGCGTGGAAGTCTTGCCGGTCACCACGGAGCCATCGGGCATGACCATGGCACCCACGGGACCACCCGTCAGCTGCTCCCTGGTGAGGGCCGCCGAGCGCGCCGGTGAGTAGTTCTTATCGATGCCGGCTTTCTTCATAATAATCTTGAGACGGTCGACTTGCTCATCGCCCACGCCGGTACGGCGCACATTTTCGACCGCGGTAAAGTAGCGGCGGACGATCTCCATCTTGGAAGCGTCGCGGCAGGCATCGTCATCGGTGATGGCAAAGCCGACCATATTGACGCCCATGTCCGTAGGGCTCTGGTAGGGGCTCTTGCCCAGGATCTTTTCCATCAGGGCACGGACTACCGGGAAGGCCTCGACGTCGCGGTTGTAGTTGACCGTGGTCTTGTTGTAGGCCTCAAGGTGGAACGAATCGATGATATTGGCGTCGTCGAGGTCAGCCGTGGCGGCCTCGTAGGCAATATTGACCGGATGCGTCAGAGGAAGATTCCAGACAGGGAAGGTCTCGAACTTGGCATAGCCGGCGGCCGTGCCATGCTTGTGCTCGTGATAGAGCTGAGACAGGCAGGTGGCAAGCTTGCCCGAGCCCGGACCGGGGGCAGTGACCACGACGAGCGGTCGGGTGGTCTCGACAAACTCGTTCTTGCCGTAGCCATCGTCGGACACGATCAGATCGACATCGTGCGGATACCCCTCGATGGGATAGTGCAGCTTGGCGGGAATACCGAGCGCGTTCAGGCGGTTGCGGAACACATCGGCAGCGGGCTGGCCGGCATACTGGGTGATGACCACAGCCGCGACGGCAAAGCCGTTGCCGCGGAACAGGTCGACCAGGCGCAGCACATCCTCGTCATAGGTAATACCGAGGTCACCACGAGCCTTGTTTTTCTCGATGTGGTTCGCGTTGATCGCGATGATAACCTCGACATCGTCGGCGATGCTCTTGAGCATGCGGAACTTGCTGTCCGGTTCAAAACCCGGCAGCACTCGGCTCGCATGATAGTCATCGAACAGCTTACCGCCAAACTCCAAATAGAGCTTGCCACCAAACTGCGAGATGCGCTCCTTAATGTGAGCAGCCTGCAGCTCGATATACTTCGCGTTGTCGAAACCCTGGCGCATGTATGGCTCCCGTCCCGTTTCCAATTAATGTTCTAGGCGATTATAACGGAGCAGACCCTCCCCAACGCCCAAGCAATCAACTGGCACCAACCAAACACGCCATCGATAAGTTGCGGTGAAATAGTTCCCGTTTAACCCCTCAAGACGGCCAAACAGGAACTATTCCACCGCAACTTCCCCTTTTGGCGCAAAGTAATCTGACCCCTTTGCACCAACAGCAGAAACGTTGCGGGCAGAGAACGGACAGCGAACAGGCACCAGAGCGAGCAAGCTGTCCCCCTGCAGCAACAATGGCAGCGCCGCAGGTGGGGCAAAAGTCAGCGAAAGCCCGCCAGAGCGAGCAAGGTGACGTGAAAGAGGAGGGCATAGACCTTTTGGCCATGCCCGACG
>USKL01000126.1 GCA_900555225.1 uncultured Collinsella sp. | reverse complement strand
CGATCTTGTCGAAGCACCGAGCGTCGACGAGGAGGAGACGCCCGCCAAGTCCACCTCTGGCGTGCTCAACTTCTTTATGGGCAAGACCGTCTACTCGACGGCCAACCCCCTGCGCATCGCCTTTATCCATGAGTTCCCCTGTGCGACGTCGAGCTGGGACAGCCTGCACGACCAAGGGCGTCAGTATCTCGATGAGCACTTTGGCGGTATCGTGCGCACCGAGGCGTTCGAGGACTGTCACGATCCGGATGTGTTCTACGCCGCCGTGGAAACGGCTGTCAAACATGGAGCAAACGTCATCTTCTCGACCTCGCACCGCCTGATGGAATATACGCTCAGAGCTGCCGTTGAGTATCCCCGGGTTCGGTTCCTCAACTGCTCTATCGGCCTTCCCCATCAAAGCGTCCGTTCGTACTTTGGCAAGATGTACGAGGCCAAGTTTCTGCTGGGCGCCCTTGCGGCCAGCATGGCGGACAACCACCGCATCGGTTACCACGCGTCGGTCTTCGCCTCGGGCGCACTCAGCGAGATCAACGCCTTTGCGATTGGCGCCTCGCTGCTCGACCCGCGCGCGCAGGTCATCCTCACCTGGGGCGATGTTCCCGCCGGTGGTCTTGCCGAAGCCATGTGCCGCGAAGGCGTAAGCGTCATGACCGGCGCTGACATGTCAAAGTCGCTCGAAGACCCAACGGCCTACGGGCTTCACCGCTTGGTCGACGGCAAAGTCACCGGCATCGCCATGCCCGTATGGAACTGGGGCCGTTACTACGAGCTCATCGTTCGCAGCCTTCTTCACGGCACGTGGGACGAGACCAGCGACGACAACCAAGTGCGCGCTGTCAACTACTGGTATGGCATGAGCTCCGGCGTTATCGACATCCGTTACGCTCCGGGCCTACCCTACCAAACGCGCAAACTCGTGCAGTTGCTCCGCAACGGCATTGTTGTGGGATCCATCAACCCCTTTGGCGGCGAGCTCCACAGCCAGAACGGCGTGGTACAGATCGAAGGCTTCCCTCCGCTGCCGAGCACGCAGATTGTCGAGATGAATTGGCTGGCGGACAACGTGGTAGGCACCATTCCGCAGCTCAACGATGAGCCGAAAGTCCCTGCCCTATGAAAATCCTTGCCATAGCCGATACCGAAGAACGATGCCTTTGGGAGTGCTTTCGCAAGGAACGCTTTGAGGGTGTCGACCTGATTTTGTCCGCTGGCGATCTGGACCCGGACTATCTTGAGTTTTTGGTCACGGTCATCAACAGACCGCTCATCTACGTGCGCGGCAATCACGATGACCGCTACGCACGTCATGCACCGGGTGGATGTATCTGCGTAGAGGACAGCGTGTACACGTACCGAGGGATTCGCATTGCGGGCCTTGGCGGGTCCATGCGTTATCGCGACGGCGCCAACATGTACACCGAACGCGAGATGTCCAAGCGCATGCGTAAGCTGTCGCGTAAGGTTAGGATGGTCGGCGGGTGCGACATTCTGCTTACCCATGCACCCGCCGCCGGTATGGGTGATCTGGACGATCTGCCGCATCGAGGATTCGAGTGTTTTAACACAGCACTCGAATCCTGGAATCCCGACTACATGGTGCACGGGCATGTGCACCAAAGCTACGGTTGCGATTTTCAGCGCGAGCGTCAGCATGTGTGTGGAACGACGATCATCAACGCCTGCGGCTATACGCAGTTTGAGCTCGACCAGACGCACTACCCCATCCGCGGCTGGCAAGCAGCTTGGCTCAACTCACAAACCATGCGCCGCGAGCTCAAACGCCACGAAGCCATCGAGTCTTCAACAGCCAGAACACCCTGGTAACCACCATAAAGGGGACACTGTCCCCTTTATGGTGCTTTTGACGCGATAGCAAGAAACCCGGTCCTGCACAAGGCAGAACCGGGTTTCTTTAGCAATGCTTGCTGTACTCAGGCAGTAACTAGCAGTTACTCAGCCAGGAAGTCACGCTGGACAGCGGGATCGACCTTGACGCCAGGGCCCATGGTGGAAGACACGGAGATGGACTTGACGTACTTGCCCTTAGCAGAAGAGGGCTTGACGCGCAGAATCTCGGTGTACAGGGCAGCGTAGTTCTCGACGAGCTGCTCGTCGGAGAAAGACTTCTTGCCCAGGGGCACATGGCAGATGCCATAACGGTCGGCGCGATACTCAACGCGGCCAGCCTTGAGCTCGGAGACCATCTTGGCGACGTCCATGGTCACGGTGCCGAGCTTGGGGTTCGGCATGAGGCCACGGGGACCAAGGATCTTACCGATGCGGCCAACCTTGGCCATCATGTTCGGCGTAGCGATAGCGGCGTCGAAGTTGATCTCGCCCTTCTGAATCTGGGCGACGAGCTCGTCGGAACCGATGATGTCGGCGCCGGCAGCCTCAGCCTCACGGGCCTTCTCGCCCTCGGCGAAGACGGCAACACGAACGGTCTTGCCGGTGCCGTGGGGCAGGGAGATGGAACCACGGATGTTCTGGTCAGCCTTACGAGTATCGATGCCCAGACGGAAGTGAGCCTCGACGGTCTCGTCGAACTTTGCAGTGTCGAGCTCCTTGATGAGCTTGGCAGCCTGAAGGGGGGTGTAGAGCGTGGCGCGGTCGATCTTCTCGGCAGCGGCGTTATAGCTCTTACCATGCTTAGCCATGTGCATTACCTCCTGTGGTTAAACGGGCGTGAGCCCTCCCACATCGTATCGTGTGCCCTATTGCACACATTTAACGGGCGCCCCGGTCGGAGCACCCGCCGTTACCATAAGAAATCGCTACTCAGCGATGGTGACGCCCATGGAACGGGCGGTACCGGCGATGATCTTCTTGGCGGCGTCAATGTCGTTGGCATTGAGGTCCGGCATCTTGATCTCGGCGATCTTGGTGAGCTGCTCCTGGGAGAGCTGACCAACCTTGTCAGCCTGGGGCTTAGCGGAACCAGACTTGAGGTTCAGCTCCTTCTTGATAAGGTGAGCCGCCGGCGGGGTCTTGGTGATGAAGGAGAAGGACTTGTCCTCGTAGACAGAGATCTCAACGGGGATGATGTCACCCTTCTTGTCCTGCGTCTCGGCGTTAAAGGCCTGGCAGAACTGCATGATGTTCACGCCAGCAGCGCCCAGGGCGGGGCCGACGGGAGGAGCGGGGTTTGCTGCACCAGCAGGAATCTGGAGCTTAATGACGTTGGCAACCTTCTTCTCAGCCATGGTCATTCCTTTCGAATCACGAGTGTGAAGTACTTGCTATATCGTAAGCACGCACGTGTTAGAAGCACTCCTGAGATGAGCAGTCACAGAAGAAGCACGCTCGCGCGAACGGACGAAAACTTAAGCGATGACAGCGACCTGGTTAAAGTCGAGCTCGACCGGCGTCTCGCGGCCAAAGATCATCAGCGTGACCTTGAGCTTGCCAGCCTCGGTGTTAACCTCGGAGACCTTGCCATCAAAGTCGGTAAGCGGGCCATCGGTGACGCGGACGGACGTACCGACCTCAATATCAACCGAGGTGCGCTTGGGCGAATCGCCCTTACCGGGACGACGAGTCATCTTGTTGTACTCGTCGCGGGAAAGCGGAGCGGGCTTGCCGTTGCCGCCTAGGAAACCGGTGACGCCAGGCGTGTTACGAACACACGTCCAAGCATCGTCATCCATCTCCATGCGGACCAGGACATAACCCGGGAAGATCTTGGAATCCTTGGTCTCACGCTTGCCACCCTCTTTAATCTCGGTGACGCGCTCCATAGGAATCTCGATATCAAAGATACGGTCCTGCATGCCCATAGTCTCGATGCGATGCTCGAGATCGGACTTAACGCGGTTCTCGTATCCAGAGTAAGTGTGAACGACGTACCAACGCTTAGACATGGTTTAGCCCCTCAATCCAGAGAACAGAGCAAGAGCCTCGCCAAAGCCAGCATCGAGCAGAGCGATGACGACGCCGACGACGATCAGAGAAGCGCAAACAACAACCGAGTAGTTCACGAGCTCCTTCTTATCGGGCCACGTGACACGCTTCATCTCGGACTTGACCGAAGCGAAATACTTCTTGGTGCGGGCGAAGAAACCAGGCTTCTCGTTCTTCTTGGACTTCGCAGCCTTCTCGTTCTTCTTGGCAACGGCCTTCTTGGCCTCAACCTTGGAGTTGGCGGCAGCTTTGTTGGCAGGTGCCGGCTGCTGAGCCTTCTTCTTGTTCTTCTTGTTGGCCATTTGGGTTACCTCCGCGCAATGCGCTTATACATGAGTAAACCGTAAGCCCCCAAGTGGGAGCTTACGGAATAATGACTGGCACGCCAGGAAGGACTCGAACCCTCAACACTCGGTTTTGGAGACCGATGCTCTACCAATTGAACTACTGGCGTATGTGACTAGAGACTAGCGAGTCTCTTTGTGCAGCGTGTGGTGACGGCACCAGGGGCAATACTTCTTGATCTCCATACGATCAGGCATGGTCGACTTGTTCTTGGTGGTCGTATAGTTGCGGCGCTTGCACTCAGTGCACGCAAGAGTAACTAGAGTACGCATGTATCCTGAACCTTTCATTTCCGCCCCGTACGGGCACGAGTTGTTACTTTATCAGCTCCACGTAAGTGCTGTCAATGAAAACCTCGAGTCAATTGGTTCTCGGTGGATCCATTCATATTTGGAACACATCAATGAAGCCATCGAGAGCTAATCGACGGTGCATCCAGGACCATTATCGATCCTCTCGACACCAGCAACGGCTCAATATCCATTGCAGAAAAGAACCCGGCACCCATATAAGTGCCGGGTTCTCTAAGTCAGCTATATCAAAGAGCTAATTTACTCAATGATCGTGGAGACGATGCCCGAACCGACGGTGTGGCCACCCTCGCGGATAGCGAAGCGCAGGCCCTCCTCCATGGCGATCGGGTGGATGAGGTCGCCCTCGATGGTGATGTGGTCACCAGGCATAGCCATCTCGGTGCCCTCGGGGAGCTTGACCGTACCGGTAACGTCGGTGGTACGGAAGTAGAACTGAGGACGATAACCATCGAAGAACGGGGTGTGACGGCCGCCCTCCTCCTTGGTCAGAACGTAGATCTCGCCGGTGAACTTGGTGTGCGGGGTAACCGAACCGGGCTTGCAGAGAACCTGGCCGCGCTCGATGTCCTCACGCTTGATGCCGCGGAGCAGCAGACCGACGTTGTCGCCAGCCTCGCAGAAGTCCATGGACTTACGGAACATCTCGATACCGGTAACGACGGTGTTCTGGGTATCCTTGATGCCGACGATCTCGAC
>USKL01000125.1 GCA_900555225.1 uncultured Collinsella sp. | reverse complement strand
CATAGGAGGCGGGGGTGCCGCAATTGAGGTTGACCGTAACGTCGCCATACTCGAGCAGAGCCTTGATCACGTCAACGCAGGGCTGGCGGTTATCGTAGCCCTCTGCACGGATGTAATCGGGAAGCCATGTCACATAGACGTTGGAGCGCTTCTCGAACTCGCCCGGCATACGATAGTTCTCGTACATGGTTGGTCCTTCCGTCGGGTTTCCCGCGATGCTGTCCGGCCGCGACAATAGCGGGGTTTCACCTGCTATAGTACTACTATACCTACCGTTCGGTAGATAATTTTGAATAATTGCCGCTCGCCTACTGATACATACCGTTCGCCGTATATAGTGGTCATGTTTGGACACGAATTGATGTTCCGTTGCCATCCTTAATAATGTTGGTAGTGCGGAAGTGATTTGCAATGGAGAAATGCAGCGTGAGCACAAGAAAAAAAATATTGGACGCAATGTACGATCTTGTGGCAGAAGTCGGTTATGACAAAGCGTCTATCGGAAAGATTTGCGACTTTGTCGGTATATCCAAGCCGTCGGTGTACTACTACTTTCCCTCAAAAGAGGAGATTTTCACTACGCTCTTGGACAGCATGTTTCCGACCATTGACTATCAGCGCGACTACTCGCTAATAGTCGATAGGGACGGGTTCAAGGCCGCGCTTATCGAGCTCGGCAATTCAGTTATAGGTGGCTATCGAAGCGATGAAAAGCGCCGGCGCGTGCTGGCCGAGGTTAGCGTTCAAGCAAATCGAATTCCTGCAGTTCAGGAACGTCAAGCGACGGCGACCAAACGAACCATGGATGCGCTTAAAGACATCCTTCTTCATGGTGTAGAGATTGGCGCGTTTTCCGATAGCGCCGACGTAATGCTCTACGTACAAATTCTTTATACCGTTCTGGAGGGAGCAAGCAATACGGTCGCTCAAGGTGAGGATATTGATGAGAAAGCGGTTTGGGCGGGAATAGTCGAGCTTATGTTCAAATAGACCAGCCAAGCTGAAGCGCATGTTGGCGCCCATGGTGCCTGCGGGCAACCTTTAAAACGAAAACAGGGGTCGACTCCAATCTGGCTTGGAGTCGACCCCTGTTGCGTGGCAATCTATGCCGGTGCAATCGGCGCTTATTACTTTTCAGCAGCCTTATTGAGAAAGCCGGAAACGATAGCAAACGCAGCAATCATAAGGTTGCAGGCAATGCAGAAGATAAATACTCCCTGGAATGACCCTGCCATGCCGTAAACCTTCATCATGACCGGCATTCCAAAAGCACCGACGACATAGCCCGCTGAGCAAACGATCGAATAGATCCTTCCAAAATCGCGTGATCCAAAGAGCGAGAGGAGAAGCATCGGCATTGCGGTTCCAACGATGGCGAACATGACATCGTTTACACCAGCTGCAATGATGGAAACGGTCTCATTGCTTCCGCCAATAATAAGAAGCAGGAATGAAAGAATGCTGACACCTGTCCATGCGACCGTTGCTTTAATAGCGCCAAGCTTGTCGCATGTTTTGCCCACGAAGGGATTTAGGAAGATATCGGAGAGTGAAGCTGCCGAGACCATTAAGCTTCCTACGATAGGATTGAAACCGACCTCGCTTGCATAGGTTGGAAACAGCTGGTTCATGCAGCAGGTGAGCTGCGCCACGCAAAGCAAGAGGACACAGAGAATAAAAGACGGCGTTTTCGCGGCATCGCGGAGTGCCATGCCCGAAAGGACATCTTCCTGCTCATCGGCGCTGCAGCTCTCATGGGTTTCGGAGGCGGTCTCTCCGTACGGAAGCATATTGCGATCAGAGGGGTTAAGGCGAATGATAAATGCGCTTGCAGGCAAAATCATAGCTGCAGAAACGGCCGCAAGCACGATGTATCCCGTACGCCAGCCTTGCTGCTCGATGACCAGCGTAATGACAGGACTCAATAACAGCGTGCAGAGAGAATTAACGCCCCAAGCGAGGCCGATGGCGAGACCGGACGATTTGCTGAACCATTGGTCAATGACATCGGACATGCAGACGCCCGTTGTAAACGAAAAGCAGATGCCGATCACTGCGGCGGAGACGGTGAACATCCAGACCTCGGTGTAGAACGCCATTGCGGCGCCGGCGGCAATAAGGACGAGTTCAATGCAAATATGCCATGGTTTGCCGATTACTTTTGGAATGAAGCGACTCAAAAGCGGAAGCCCAAGCGCAAGGCCAAGAAGAATCGCGGTGAAATAGAAAGAAAAAGAAGTGTAGTCAAAGCCCAGATCTTCACATACTGGAGCAACGAATGAGCCGGCAATAATGCTATATGTGCCAGTTGTTCCGGCGGACATTAAGCCGAGCGCAATAACGACGACCCAAGCAAATGCGCCGCTTTCACGGAGACAATCTTTTTTGGCTGGTGTGGTGAGAGTCATGGTTGCTCCATTTCTATCGGCACTACATCCTATATGCCTACCGATAGGTATATAAACCAGAGGACTCTTCGTCAAGCATTAAGCGGGGAGAGGGAGTTCTTAACCTGCCGAACGGTAATTAGACCCCGTTTTCGCAAGGGTCTCAATGTGACAAAGGGACTGTCCCTTTGTCGCATTATTCGGAGCGCAGGGCTTCGACGGGGTCCTTCTTGGATGCGCTGCGGGCCGGCAGCAGGCCGGCAACGACCGTCAGCAGCACTGAAATTGCGATGAGCACCAGCGCATCCTGCACGGGCAGGCTCATCAGATTGGGCACCTGTTTGGCCGCAAGCGCCCAGGTATTAACCGGAAAGCTCACGAGCACCACGACGACAATGGCAAAGACGCCGGCGATGAGGCCCTCGATAAAGGTCTCGGCATTGAATACGTTGGCCACGTTGCGCTTCGACGCGCCGATCGCACGCAGGATGCCAATCTCCTTTTTGCGTTCCAGCACGCTGATGTAGGTGATGATGCCGATCATGATGGAGCTCACCACCAGGCTGATGCTCACGAATGCGATGAGCACCAAGCTGATGGTGTTCACGATGTCGGTCACCGAACCCATGATGATGCCCATGTAGTCGGTGTATGAGATTGCCTGCTCATCGTGGCCAGAGGCTTTGACCTGCTTGTTGTACGCGTCGATGTGATCGAGCACGCGCTCCTTGGCCTCAAAGTCACGCGGGAAAATCTTGACTGAGATGGGGTCTGCCTCGTCCGCATAGCCCAACGTGGTCAGATTGTTGTCGTAGGTGAGCTTCGACGCCTTCGCATAGCTCATCATGAGCGAGCTCAGGTCCTCGGCGTCCATGTTGAAGTGGATGGCATGAGCAAAGGCACTCGCATCCACGCGCATGGCGCTCGCCAGGTTAGCAAAACTCGAAGACATCTGCGTCGCCACCTGGTCCATAAGCCCTGCCGCGCCCGCCTTGAGCTGGGATGATACCGTCGACGCTATCTGCTCGCTGATTGCCTTCATCACCTGATCCATAGCCTGCTGCAGATACGGAGCCAGCTGCTTTTGCACATAGTCGCTCATCGCCTGCTGCAGACGCTCGGCCAGGGCATCGCCGCCGAGCGCTTTGAGCTGGGCCAGGATTTGCTGAGCTGTGTCATCATTCTCAAGATACGTCGAGAATGCGGCAGAGAGCTTTGACGCGTCCTTAAGATCTTCGGGCGACAGCGCCTTAAACTGATCAGACTGCAAAAAGCCCTCAAACAGCTGGTTGGCTAGTGTTCCCACCTGCTGCATTTGCTCGGGCGTGAGTTCCAGACCGTCAAAGATACCCGAGAAATCTGGGGTTGGCGCTTTTGCCATGATGTCGCTGAAGTCGATGTCCTTGCCAACGCCCGAAAGGTCAATGTCCAGCCCGGACAAGTCAAGACCCGACAGGTCCATACCGCCGGCCGCACCCGAAAGTGCAGACGTATCGAACGAGAACGCGCTCTTGAGCGCCGCCTCGTCCACACTGAACATGCTGCCCAGATCCACGCCTTGCTTGGCCTCGCCTTGCAGTTCGTCGAAGGTTTTGCCCGTAAAGACATCCGTCTCGGGGTGGGCGAGTTGCTCCTGCACAATCTGCGAATCGGCGGCGCGCTCCATAAGCTGGCGAGTCAGTGCATGCGTATAGGCAATGCCCGGAGACAACGCACTCGCGTTGGCGGTCTCGTTAGGTCGCACCACACCCACAATGTGCACGTCGATACCGTCGGCAACCTTGGCCGTCATAAAGTCGGCATCGTCAGACATGTCAGTCCACATGCCGGTCTCTTCGTTTTTGCGATAGGCATCGGCCGGCGACAGCACCTTAAACGTCGTGGACAGCGCATCGTCGTAGGTAAATTCGGTGCCGGTCTCGGGCGTTTCGACCCCACCGTCAGCCGTCATAGCGCTGTTTACCAGATCGTTGAGCTCATTGATATCCAGCGCGCCGATGCTGTAGAGCGTGTAGTCACCCACCGTGCCGCGACTCGAGAGCACCATTACGGCTTCGTTGGCGGACGTGGGCCAATGACCGGCGATGACATCGTACTGACTGTCGAGCAGGCTCTGGTCGTCGATCATCTCGTTAAAGACATCCGTGCCCATAGAGCCCATGCTAGCCGTAGCCGCCGAGCTGGCGCCTCCGCTCATGGCCTCGGTCATGGCGTTGGGCACCAACCGGACAGGCTTCTCGTCGCCCTTACCCGCACGATAGACAACCGGCGATACACCGTAGCCGTACTGAATGGCGTTGACCTCTTTGTCGATGCCGTCGCCACCGGCATCGAGCCATGCCTTAAAGCTCGTCATGTCATTGGACTTAACGCTCGCAAACATATCCTTTACGGCCGTGACCACGGGGATCTTATCGGTTCCCTTAGCTTTGCCACCAGTACCGTCGGACAAATCCCCGCCGTTGGACGCCTCATCATCCGCGGCCCCCTGCCCGCCCATCATGGACGACAGGTCGTAGTCCTGCTTGGAAATGGTGAGCGGGTAGCTCGAGAGCGTATCCTCCTCGACCTTTTTGATGTAGCCGTTTACGCCATTGGACAGCGCCAGAATCGCCGCAATGCCGATAATGCCAATCGAGCCCGCAAAGGCAGTCATGGCCGTGCGGCCCTTCTTGGTCATGAGGTTTCGGGCAGAAAGCCCCAGCGCCGTCACAAAGCTCATCGAGGTTTTGCGCGTAGGCTTGGCCTCGCGGCGCGTGGCGTCAGCGACATCGAAAGAATCGGAATCGTCGGTGATCTTGCCGTCCGCCAGGTTGACGATGCGCGTGGCGTATTGGTACGCCAGCTCAGGATTGTGCGTGACCATGATGACCAGGCGGTCGCGTGCCACGTCCTTGAGTAGATCCATGACCTGTACGGA
>USKL01000124.1 GCA_900555225.1 uncultured Collinsella sp. | reverse complement strand
ATCGTTAAGGCCGTGGCCAACTTCACCGATGCCAAGCTCATCGCAGAGCTTTCGGAGGACCTGGGCGAGGCTATGGTGGGCATCAACGCCGACGAGATCGAGATCATCATGGAGGAGCGCGGGCGCTAGTCCAGCAGAAAGGATCGCACATGAGCGATTATGCAGACCAAACGGTTGCCGTGCTGGCGGTCCAAGGCGCTTTTGCCGAGCACGAGGCAAGACTATTCGAGCTTGGCGCACACTGTATTGAGCTGAGGCAGGCGGCTGATTTGAAGCAGGACTTTGACCGTCTGGTACTTCCCGGCGGCGAGTCTACCGTTCAAGGGAAGCTGCTTGATGAGTTGGGCATGCTCGAGGAGCTTCGTGCCCGTATCGCTGAAGGTATGCCCGTCCTGGGCACCTGCGCCGGCCTGATTCTACTGGCTCACGACCTTGCCGCCCATGACGATAAGGGCACGCCGCGTCTGGAAACCATGGATGTACTTGTCGAGCGCAATGCCTACGGCAGGCAGCTCGGCAGCTTTCGAACCAAGGGGCAGGTAGCCGGCATCGACGGTGAAGTGCCGCTGACGTTTATCCGCGCGCCCCGCATCGTCGAGGTCCACGGCGACGCCAAGGCCTTAGCGAAAGTCGACGGTCGTATTGTCGCCGCCCGTCAGGGCAACCAGCTCGGCGTAACCTTCCACCCCGAGCTCGACGACGATACCCGCCTCCACGAACTGTTCCTACAAATGTAGGCATCGAAATCAACAAACGAAACGAGAGTGGATAATCTCCCACCTTGAGCATGAATATGGGCTCATACCGGAAGATTATCCACTCTCATGCTACGTAGTCGTTGGGGACGTTCTTAAATGACTAGTCGAAAGGGACGCTCTTGCTGGCACTTGGGGACAGTCCCTAAGTATCGGCAGATTGGGACATTCCTTTGCAAGATGGCGCTGAAGACTGTCCCCAACGACCGGCTCGGGAACCTGATCCTAATGCACTAGTTTCTGTCGAGTCGGTGCTTCTTGCGGGTTGCCCGTATAATGGTTTGCGTATGAACCGCAACCAAGGAGTTCCAGTTTATGGACCAGAACCTTTTTAAATTTGACCTGATCGCCGAGGACCCGACGACGCATGCGCGTGCCGGCGTGCTGCACACCCCGCACGGCGACATCGAGACACCGATTTTTATGCCCGTGGGCACCAAGGCAAACGTTAAGGGCATTCCTACCGAGACCGTCAAACAGCTCGGCGCCCAGATCGTGCTTGCCAACACCTACCACCTGTCCATGCGTCCCGGCGAGGACACCATCGCCGAGCTGGGCGGACTGCATAAGTTTATGAACTGGCATGGCCCCATCCTTACTGATTCCGGCGGTTTCCAGGTGTTCAGCCACAACGACGCCGTCAAGCTCACCGACGAGGGCGTGCGCTTTATCGTCAACGACTACGACGGCCGCCACGTGTTCTGGACGCCCGAGGACAACATGGAAATCGCCATGAAGCTCGGCTCCGACATCTGCATGCAGCTGGACCAGTGCCCGGGCTATCCCGCCACGCGCGCCTACGTTGAGCGCGCCGTTGAGCTGTCGAGCATGTGGGCCGAGCGCTGCTATAAGGCACACACCCGCGATGATCAGGCACTCTTTGGCATCGTCCAGGGTGGCATGCATCTGGACCTGCGCCTGCGTTCGCTGCGCCATCTGGAAGAGTGCGGCGACTTCCCCGGTTACGGCATCGGTGGCTACTCGGTGGGCGAGGACCACGAGACCATGTTCGAGACCCTGGCGCCGCTCGCGAGTGAGTACATGCCCAAGCACAAGCCGCGCTACCTGATGGGTGTCGGCAATCCGACCACGCTCGTGCGCGGCGTGGGCGTGGGCATCGACATGTTCGACTGTGTGCTGCCGACGCGCACCGGCCGCATGGGTACGGCGTTCTCCAGTGAAGGTCGCCTTAACTTCCGCAACGCGCGTTTTGCGCACGACGACGGCCCCATCGACCCCACCTGCACCTGCCCGGTGTGCACGGGCGGCTACAGCCGCGCGCTCATTCGCCACATGGTCACGCAGAAGGAGATGCTCGGCGGCATCCTGCTTTCGATGCACAACATCTACTACCTGCTCAACCTTATGCAGCGTGCCCGCCAGGCCATTATCGAGGGCCGCTACGGCGCGTTTGTGAGCGATTGGATGAATAGCCCTGCCGCGGTGGATTACTAAGGGCGGCGCGGGCGCTTGCAGGCACTCGCGCGATGTCGAGACCGCGTGCCAATCGACCGCGCGCAGCCGTCGCCGGGCATCGCATTCGCCGGCGTCGGTTGCGCGACCGCTAACCGATAGCTTGCAAGCACTTGATACATCGTGGGTACCATACCGAATAGTTGATGTTCGGGCGGGTGTTTGGCGCATGGCGTCGACCCCGCCCGTTTTTCTTTTTCTCGATAGGAGTACCCATGATTAAGAACGAGAATGTCGAGGGCGAGCCTTCCTACGACGAGACGTACCGCCGCGGCCCCGTGGTCATGCGCGGCCCGATGATTCCTAAGGACAATACGTACGCTAACCTGCTGGCGCCCGAGGAGTCGATCGACTGGTTGCATGCCGATCCGTGGCGCGTACTGCGCATCCAGGCCGAGTTTGTCGACGGCTTTGGCGCGCTTGCCGAGCTCGGACCTGCGGTGACCATCTTCGGTAGCGCCCGCACGCCCAAGACCGATACGCTCTACAAGGCGGCGCGCACCGTCGGGCGTAAGATTGCCCAGCGCGGCGTGGCGGTTATCACCGGTGGCGGCCCCGGCATCATGGAAGCGGCCAACAAGGGAGCGGCGAGCGTCAACGGCAAGTCAGTTGGTTTGGGCATTGAGCTGCCGCACGAGCAGGGGCTCAACAAATACGTGAACCTCGGTATGGACTTCCGCTACTTCTTTGTGCGCAAGACCATGTTCGTCAAATACAGCTCGGGCGCTATTGTGTTTCCCGGCGGGTTTGGCACGCTCGACGAGATGTTTGAGGTGCTCACGCTGGTGCAAACGCACAAGGTCAAGCGCATGCCGCTTGTGCTGGTAGGCAGCGAGTACTGGCAGGGCCTATTCGACTGGCTTAACGGTCCGGTGATGGACGCCGGTATGATCAGCCCGCTCGATCCGGAGCTGGTGCACATCACCGACGACCTCAACGAGGCCGTCGACATTGCGCTCAGCGGGCTGATGTAGGGTAGCAAAAATGGAACGGGGCTAAAAAGACCGGTGCGTAACGTTACATGTCAGTCTTTTTAGCCCCGTCCCAAATGAACTGCTTCTAAGTTGCGGTGGAATAGGGATTGATTGACAGCTAATAAGCCAAAAACGGTCCCTATTTCACCGCAACTGATGTGGGCGTCCCTAGTGGATGGGCTGGTAGCGGGGGCAGTAGCTGATGGCGATGGCGTCGACGCCTACATGGGTGGCGATGGTGCAGCCGATGGGGCCGGTGCCGGCGTCTACGTAGTCCTGGCCCGCGAGCGCCTCGTTGACAAGTTCCTGCTCCTCGGCAGCACCGGTCGTGAGCACGCGAACGCTTGAGCCCGGGTGCTCGGTCAAAAACTCGAGGCAGTCAGCCATGGTGTTCGCAACGATGCGCTTGGCTCCGCGGCCCTTCTTGATGGCCTTGATCTCGCCCGACTGCCACTCCGGCGAAACGGCCAGGCGAATGTTGAGCATCTGCGTGAGCTGGCCGGCGAGCTTGGGCGCGCGGCCGTTCTTAACGAGGTTCTCGAGCGTGCGGGGAATCAGCAGCAGGTGGGCGTCGGGCAGCGTCGCGCGGATCTGCGCCTCGGTCTCGTCCAGGCTGCGACCGTCCTCGCGCATGGCCAGTGCGTACTCCACCAGCAGGCCCTCGGCGCCCGAGCCGGTGCGCGAGTCGATGCAGCGCACGTCGAGCTCGTGTGTTTCGGCCGTCAGGCTGGCGTTGGCATAGCAGGCGGACCACTCGCTGCACAGCGAGATAAAGATCGCGCTGTCGTGGCCGTCGGCGAGCACGCGGTCAAAGAGTGCCTTGAACTCGCCGGCGCTCGGCTGCGAGGTGTGCGGCAGCTGCTCGGAGCCGGCCATGCGGGCGACGTACTCTTGGGCGGTAATCTGCACCTGGTCGAGCAGGTCCTCGCCCTCGATAATCACATGCAGCGGAATCACGTAAATGCCGAGCTCTTGGGCGCGAGCGGGGGAGATGTCCGACGTGGAGTCGGTTATGATGGCAAAAGACATAATTGCACCTTTCGTTGGGGCGCTTGCGTGCCGCCTTCTTAGAGCAAAGTGCGACAAGTATAGTGGAGTTGCTCTACATTGCTAGGTTCAATTGTTGAATAGTCAACAGTTTGAAGTGTCGGTGTGGAAATCATCAACTGGGGAAGAGGAATGCCGATGGAGGCGTTGGAGATATGCAGGCGGCCGGTTGTGCTGTTCGATTTTGACGGCACGGTGGCCGATACGGGCCGGGCGGTGATGACCTCGACGCGCAAGACGTTGGCCGCGCGCGGGTTTTCGGAGGGGCAGATGGGTGACCTGCGCCGCATGATCGGGCCGCCCCTGTGGAAGAGCTTTCACGACTTTTATGGCTTCTCCCGCGAGGAGTCGCTTGTGGTGGCTGACGAGTACCGTGCCTTTTTTGATGAGCTGGGACCGGAAGAGTATCCCGTGTTCGATGGAATCCCCGAGCTGCTCGATGGGTTGGTCGCCCAGGGCAAGCGCTTGGCCGTGGCGACGTCGCGCATGGAGGCGAAGTGTATCGACATGGTGCATGAGCTGGGTCTTTCTCAGTTTGAGGCGGTGGCTGGCATGAATCCGCTGCAGGGGCGCGAGACCAAGGCCGATTCGGTCCGCGATGCCCTGGCAGAGCTCGGTATGACGGCGTGCGATGCCGTGATGATCGGCGATCGCTTCAACGATGTGGAGGGCGCGCACGCAATGGGCGTACCGTGCATCGGTATCTATTCGGGCGCGGCGGCGCCGGGCGAGCACGAGGCGGCGGGTGCCGATGCAGTGGTGCACTCGGTGGCCGAGCTTGCTAAACTTTTCGCTATATAAGTACTTGATGTGAGGGGCGGGCGTACCCGTCGCTCATTGGTAAGGAGGCAGTCCATGAATCAGGTGGAGCAGAGCGTCGCTGAGTATGTCGACGAGGTCTGGGAGGATGTCGTCGCCGATATCGAGCAGCTGGTGAGTTATCCGTCCGTAGCCGTTGCTGCCGATGCGGAGCCTAGCGCGCCGTTTGGCCGCCCGGTTCGTGATGCGCTCGATTGCGCGCTCGGCATTGCGCAAAAGCTCGGCTACCAGACGAGCGACGACGAGGGCTATGTGGGCATTGCCGATATCCCGGG
>USKL01000123.1 GCA_900555225.1 uncultured Collinsella sp. | reverse complement strand
ATCATAACACAATAGTTACAAATTTGCAACCATTTTTGCGGTTCAAAAGCCAAAAACAGAAAATAAACCCGCGATTTTCGCTTAAAAAACTTAAATATGAAAAATACCGGACCCGCAAAAGCGGATCCGGTATCGAATTTCAGGTGAAATTACAGCTTTTCAACGATGGCTTTCGTATCGCGTGCAATGACAAGTTCTTCGTTGGTCGGAACGATGTAAACAGCGACCTTGCTGTCCGGCGCGGAGATTTTCTTCTCCTTGCCGCGAACGCCCTTGTTGGCTTCGTGATCGAACTTGATGCCGAGGTATTCCATGTTGGTGCAGATGCGCTCGCGCAGGGTATCCTGGTTCTCGCCAAGACCTGCGGTGAAGACGATTGCGTCTACGCCGTTCAGCGCAGCGACATAGCTGCCGATGAACTTCTGAATCTGATAAACGAGCATCTCATGTGCGAGGTGTGCACGCTCGTCGCCCTCGTCCTCTGCCTTGCAGATGTCGCGGTCATCGCTGGAGATGCCGGAGATACCGAGCAGGCCGGACTTCTTGTTGAAGAGGTCGGAAAGCTGTGCCGGGGTGAGGTTCTCTTTCTCTGCGATGAACGTGACAACAGACGGATCAAGCGTGCCGGTACGGGTACCCATCATGAAGCCGTCAAGCGGGGTGAGACCCATGCTGGTGTCGATGACCTTGCCGTTCTTGATAGCGGTGATGGAGGAACCGTTGCCGATGTGGCAGGTGATAAGCTTCAGATCCTTGATGTCCTTGCCCATGAGCTCTGCAACGCGGTGGCTGACATAGCGGTGGGAGGTGCCGTGGAAGCCATAGCGGCGGATCTTGTACTTCTCATAGTACTCATACGGCACAGCGAACATGTAAGCCTTCTGCGGCATGGTGGAATGGAAAGCCGTATCGAACACGACAACTTCCGGGACTTCCTTGCCGAAAACGCTCATGCAGGCACGAATGCCCTGTACATGTGCGCTGTTGTGCAGCGGTGCAAGCGGGATGAGGCTTTCGATGCCCTCGATGACCTTTTCGTCAACGAGAACGGACTCGCTGAAGAGCGCGCCGCCCTGAACGATACGGTGGCCGATGCCCTCGATCTTGACGCCGTTGGCCTCAAGGTCCTTCAGGACGACCTCGATGGCGACCTTGTGGTCGGGGAACTCGATGTTCTCGGTCACCTTCTTGGAGCCATTGGCAGCATGGGTGAAGGTACCACCGGTAAAGCAGACGCGCTCGCAGGAGCCCTTTGCGGACACCTTATGGGACTTGGTGTCGATGACCTGATACTTAAGGGTCGAAGATCCCGCGTTGACGACCAGAACGTTCATGTGTCTCCCTACTAACAGGCGGTGTGGCGCCGCCAGGTTACATACGCTTCAATAATAAACCCAAACGCCCTCGCGCTCGGGTTTATTGCGTTGATATATAAGTTATCGGTGCCTAAATACTCATGGCCTTTGACTTGTAAGACGAAATAGCGCGGGGATATACACCAGGGAAGAAATCCCGAGCGCAACAAGCAATACGACTCGAATGCCCGCGATGCTGCTCAACGCAGCATTGAACAGATAGAAAAGGATGGCACCCACCGCCACCATCTGGCTTTGGACCGAAATCAGTGAACAGCGCATCGAAGAATCGACAGCATTTTGAAAAATTGAGTATTTAATTGGAGCAAATAACGAGTACGCGACCGTCTGCAGTACATAGAACACGGGCAGCAAATAGACCGGAGTAAAGGGAATCAAAAACAGAGCAGCCAGGGAAAGGCGCACGATGCCGCAAATACGCGCAAAACGGCCCTTGTCGACATGAGCAATCACACTGGGCACAATAAGCCCCCATGGAGGCCGAGGCAAGAAGCTGGACCGCAATGATCACACCCGAAGCGACGGCATTCATTCCGCGACCCGCAAGCAACAGTGAGAAAAAGTCTTCCAGGGCGACAAAAGCAAATGCCTGAGAGCAGTCCATGATGAACGCTGAACGAAGAATGCCGTTACGCGCAATAGCGGCACCGATCATCTTCGGGCTAATTCCACGCTTAGGTGTCGCTGTAGTGTCCCCTCTTCGCATCTCAGGAATGCAGACAACGACAACCAACGTCAACACCATTGCGATGATATCTGCCAAAAGACCAATGAGATACGCGCCAGCGGACGAAATGAAACCGCCCACACAAGCGGAGAGGGCATAAGAGGCATAGAAAACAAATCGCTCAACGACATTAAGCCTTACGAGCTGGTCCAGAGAGACGCTGTCAATGTAAATCGCTTCCATGGACCCGCTCATACATGCAGCGGCAAAACCTTTGAGAGCAAACGCGCCGATTAAAAGCAGAGGAGAACGGACGAGAAGCAGGGCGGCGTAGTATCCAAGCATCCCCACGACGCCAACGAGACCACTTGTCTTTCGTCCAAACCTATCGGCAATATAGCCAGTGGGAACTTCAAGGATGAACTTGCTCACTTGATATGCAATCATCATGCTAGAAATCGCCACCATCGAGAATCCGACGAATTCAAGGTAAACCGTCAGAAAATACAAAATGGTGCTGAAGTTCGACAGAAAAACAAACGTCATATAAAGCAAAACCGTACGGTTTTTCATGCTCCGCCCTCCAAGAGTCAACAATCTAAATCGGAATCTTGGAAAAGCATGAGGGCAAAGCCGTCAGTCATGTGTTACAAGGCGTCAACATTCACTTGACGACACGAGGCCAAATGGCCTCACGAAGCAAGATGACGCAATAGGTGAAGAAATACCGTCTGGTGTCGATCGGTCCAGGCATTTTGTCGATAGCAAAAGTAGATGGGCAAGGCTACGTCATGCGAACCTTCAATAGAGTACTCGCTCACTTCCGACCCATCTGATGCGAGAGAAGAGCCAGAAAAACCCAATATCAATCCCCCGGCTTGAAGAAACTCAGCCTGCGCTCTGTTTCCGTATTCGACGTCGCGGAAGCGGAAATTAACCAGCTGAGCTTCGGGGCATTGATTGATCGCATTGAGACAGGGCGACAAATTAATGGGAACAGCTAACCTGCCGCCCAGTAACTCACGAACGGTCATAGCACCCACAGATTGATGACCCGCTGGGCACGAAAGAACCTTGAGCTCCTTTTCACCCAAGTATTTCGAAGAAAGGACACTGTCCCTTGGTTCCTCAAATGAGATGGCCGCATCCGAAATGCCAAGCACAAGTGATTCAAAGCATGTAGCCGTTGGCTGATGCCACACATCAAGGTGAATCTGAGGGTGCGAGCTTTCAAACGAGTCGTACCAGTTTTCGGAAAAAAGACGCCCCCGCCCGTGAAGACAGGGGACGTAAAGACGAAAGTGGCCGTCGGGCGAAACGCCACCGTTCCCCGATTGGGTGTACTTTTTGAGATCGTCGACTTGTGCCAGGATCACGCGTGCACGACGCGCAAATTCTCTGCCCGCCGGAGACAAAACAGCCTCCCCCGCCGATCGATTGAGCAAAACGATCTGATACTCAGACTCCAGTTTCTTAATTGCCGACGAGACAGCCTGTGGGCTCACGTGAACGGCGCGAGCCGCTTTGCGCACGCCGCCGTAGTTCGCTACCGCTTGAAGGTATTCGAGTTGAGAAAACTGCATAGGTTACTCCAAAGGCAGCCAAGGCGACGGGCCGTGCGTCCTCAGATGAGGTTCTCGCCCAGGTTCTTGCCGCCGAGGACGTGCATGTGGAAGTGCATGACGGTCTGACCGGCGTTGACGCCCTTGTTGGAGATGACGCGGAAACCGTCCTCCAGACCCTTGGCCTTGGCGACCTCCTGGATGGCGTGGGCCATGGCGCCCATGGTCTCGGCGGGCACGTTATCGGCGATGTCACTGTAGTGCTTCTTGGGGATCACGAGCGTGTGGACCGGCGCCTGGGGATTGAGGTCGTCGAACGCGATGACCTGGTCATCCTCGTAGACGACGGTCGAGGGGATCTCGTGGTTGGCAATTTTGCAGAAGATGCAATCACACATGGTTGGTTCCTTTCTCACAGACCAAGGCAATTATATTTGGTCGGGATGGTTAGAACGAGAGGTTGTCGTCCGTGTTGGCGGCTTCGCCGTCGGCGAGCACGTCGTTGCCGTCGACGTCCTTAAGAAGCACCGAGACCTTCTGCTCGGCATCGGACAGGCGGGTGCGCAGGCTCTTGAGGAGCTCGACGCCGCGGGTATAGCTCTCGAGCGACTCCTCGAGCTCCATATCGCCCGACTCCAAGCTGCGAATGATGAGCTCCAGCTCCTGCGAGGCCTGCTTGTACGTAAGCTGCTCGACCGGGGTCTTCTCTGCCATATCTGTTTCCTTTCCTAAAGGTTTATCGCTATGAAACGCGGCCTACTCGACCGTATCGACCGTTGCCGCAACGTTACCGTCTGCCATGCGCACGCGGATGGCGTCGCCCGGCTTAAAGGTCTTGGCGCTCGTAGCCACCCCATCATCGCTGTACGCGATGGAATAACCACGGGCAAGCACCTTGAGCGGCGACAGGGCATCGAGTGAGGCCGCCGCACGGCCCAAGTCGGACGCGGGTTTGCTGAGCATCGTGCGCCCCTGATGCTCCAGGCGGGAGCTTGCGAGCGTGAGCGCATGGCGCTTGCCATCGAGTCCTGAGGTGCTTGCGATCAAGCGCTCGGGCAGACGCTCGAAGTTGGAACGGAAGGCCCCAACCGAACGCGCTATGGCGCCGGACAGACGATCGGCAGTCAGGGCAAGCTCAGACTCGCGACGCTCGAGCATAAAAGTTGGGTCGTTGAGGCACGGGCGGCACGCAGCCGCATCGAGCGCATCGCCCAAGCGAGCCGTATAGGTGTCCCAGGCACGACGACCGCGCTGGTTGAGCATCTCCAGGTCGACCTGGGCCGACCCAATCATCGATGCCATCGCAGCACCCAGACGTTGATAGCGCGCCTCGAGCACATCGGCCAACTCCGTCATAGCCGGCGCCACCGATTCGGCCGCCGCCGTAGGCGTGGAGGCGCGACGGTCGCTCACCATGTCGCAAATCGAGGTATCGGGCTCATGGCCAATGCCGGTCACCACGGGCACGGGACAAGCCGCCACCGCGCGGGCAAGCTCCTCGTCATTAAAGGTCATGAGGTCCTCAAAGGAGCCGCCGCCGCGCACCAACAAAATACAGTCGGGCGCCGGCGTAATGGAAGCGGCGCGGCGCAGGCCCTCAATGAGCTCTGTCGGCGCACCCTCGCCTTGTACCTTGGCACCCACGCAGACGAGCTCGACGAGCGGGTTGCGACGACGCAATGTGCGCTTGACGTCGTCGATTACGGCACCCGAAAGCGAGGTGACGACCGCCACGCGGGAGCAGAACACCGGGATGCGGCGCTTGCGCGCTTCGTCCATCAG
>USKL01000122.1 GCA_900555225.1 uncultured Collinsella sp. | reverse complement strand
ATAGCTGCACAAAAAGCCGACCAGGCGATTGCCGGCCTGTTTGTAATCCTTGACGCGAATAAACGCCGCCTTGCGTTGCTCGTTGAACTCCTCAAACGTGGACGGCAACGGCTGCTCAATATTTTCCGACATATAACTCCTAAACCTTTTAACCAACCAAGGAAACTGCTTTCCCAGGTGCCCGAGGTTGCCGTAAAAGAGGAGCGCCGCGTACTTTGGTACACAAGCGACGGTTTGAACGGCAAGATCGGGTGCCCGGGAAAGCCGCCGGGGCGGATAGTCCTAAATGGTCTCCAAGAAAGCTTCGATCCTGGTTTGTAACTGACCTGCATCCTCGCCAGCGTAGTCGGTCGTGATGTGCATAAACGGAATGCCTGCCTCCTCGGCGGCCTTCTCCACGGCGAAGGACTCCATCTCGTAGAGCGTGCAGAACTGCAGGGCCACGTCGACGATGCCATCGGCATGCAGGTCCTTGGCCATCTGGACAATGTCCTTCATACGCTGGTCATTGGGCGTAAAAACGGCGCAGTTGATCTTGAAGTAGCGCTCGGCGATGGCGTCGAGCATCTCGTCGACCGTCTCGCCGGACTCGTCGACCAGGTCCTTGTAGTAGCGCGAGCCCGTGCAGGACTCCTCGCCGACCACAACGCCGCCGGCCTTCTCGATGAGGTTGAACAGTTTCCAGTTGGGCACGGCCATGGGCGTACCGGTGTACAGGATGCGCTTGGTCCCCTTGGGCGTCACGCCCTCGCCGGCCTCGACACGCTGCTCGCACTCAGCCGCCATATCGTTGATGGCTCCGGTCAGACGCGGCGTGTCGTCCATAAAGGCGGCCTGAACGGTCAGCAGGCTGTCGAGACCGCTGATGGGCGCCGGATCGGCAGCGCGCGTGGCAGCCAGACGCTGCAGGGCGCGACGCTTCTCGTTGACGGCGTGGATGGCAGCCTTCAGGCGCTCGGGCGCAATCTTGACGCCGCACTCTTCCTCGATCTTGGCGGCAAGCTTTTTAACCTCGGCCTTCCAGGTCACGAGCGTCGACTCGTCGTGCACGTTGGGGATATCCATGACGTACATGTTCTTTTGCGTGGCAAAGAACTCGTAGGCCTTCTTCTTGCCGTCGCAGGTGTTCTCGCCGACTACCAAGTCGCTCGACTCGATGTAGGGGCAGACCTCGCCCAGCTTAAAGCCGGCAAAGCTCTTGATGAGCGGGCAGGTGTTGCGCGGCAGATGCTCCTCGACCTTGTCGGTCGCCCAGTCGGCACCCGAGCACAGGCCAACGGGGATGCCATCGCAAGCAAGCACGATCTCCTCGGGCACGTACACACAGAACGAACCGACGATCTTGGTGGCCTCGCCGGCCTCCTTCTTGTCGAGCATCTCCTTAATTCGGCCGCTGTGGATGTTGGTGGCGACAAAATCCAGGTAGGACGTGGACTTGGGGCGATTGTTCTGCGTCAGGAACATATCGCCGTACATCTGGCCCACGGCGCCCAGCAGCATGTCGTGGTCGGCAAGATTCATGCCGAGGCTCTCCCACATCGGATGGAAATCGAATTCTTCAGCCATGGCGGTTCCCCTCTCGAACCAAAAATGAATAGCTACGGTATTGCTGCACGGTGGGTGGCGAAAACCCAGCCGCGCCTAAACCCGGAATTTTAGGGAACCTGCTTTGCGGTCGATTATTTAATTGTGCGCCGTCTCTCCCGGAGCCGTGAACATACCTGCTCATATGCGACTCCGGGCCATATATAGGGCACGCGCGGCAACGCGGCGAATGTATGTCGTCTGCGGCATGTGCGCACCCTCCTTTACAAGTTGATGTCAACTATATCAACGGCCATCGACTATGCGAACACCGTTGACATTCGTACGACAGCGTCGTGTACCGTCGTTAATAAATAAGTATCTCGATTGATAGGGGTTTATCATCCCTCATTCGGCGAACGGCAAGACAAAGCCGCCGAGGCTTATATCCCCGACGGCATTACCCGGCGCTATCGACAAACCAAATGGATCCTACTCGCATCGAAGTGCATGCGCAGCGTCTCGCCTGCTTGCGGCAGCTCGTCGACAGGCACGCCCACCTTGTTGACCTTCCACTGCAGACGCGTGGGTGCATCGCCGCGCGGCACGTCCAGCAGCACCAGCCGCTCAAAGCGCGAATCGCTCACACGGGCCACATGCAGGTCGTAGCTGTTACGACCCCGCTCAGCACGGTTGTCCACATGGAAGTAGCTTGCGCGAATGCCCAAGTACGCCACGTCATCGGGGACCTCGCGACCTACGTTAAAGGTCATGCCCCAGTCGAGGGCCTCAACTTCTTCGTCGCCGATCTTGCACGCCCGGCTTGTATTCTTGCAGCCCGTTAGGCGCAGCGCCGCCAGCGTCTGCGGACGGCGGACCACGTCCTCGACAGAACCGATCTCCTCAACATGCCCGTCGTGCATCACGCAGATACGCTGGCACAGGCGGCACGCTTCGTCGATGTCGTGGCTCACGTAGAGCACGGTACGGTTACAGACGTCGAACAGGTCGAGCATGTTCTGCTCGAGGGCGCTCTTAAGATAGGAATCGAGCGCGCTCATGGGCTCGTCGAACATAAAAATGCCCGGATGCGCCGCCACCATGCGGGCAAGCGCCACACGTTGTTGCTGACCGCCCGAGAGTCGCGCGGGATAGCGGTCGGCAAAATCGGACAGACCGAAAATGCCCAGATAGCGCTCGGCGAGCTTTTTGCGCGCGGCGGCGTCGCCCGCATCCTTTACACCGGCGCATACGTTATCGGCCACCGTCATGTTGGGAAACAGCTGATAGTTTTGGAACAGCAGGGCGCATTTTCGCTCCTGGGGCGACAGGTTGACGCCCGTCGCCGAGTCAAAAAAGGTCACGCCGTTGACGACGATCTTGCCCTCGTCGGGCGTCTCCACGCCGGCGATGCAGCGCAGCGTACAGCTCTTGCCGCAACCCGAGGCACCGAGCAGCGCCACACGATCCTCGCCGGCCTCAAGCTGCATGTCGAGCATAAACCCGGGATAGCGCTTTTTGATATCCAGAACGAGCGACATGGCCTATCGACCTCCCTGCAAAGCGGCATCATCGCGCATGAGCTCGGCCAGCGCATCGCGATCGATACGCAAGGCATCGCCGCCCGCCGGGTCGAGCGAATCGCCCTGTCCGGCAAGATCTTTGATCCGCTTGCGCTCCGCACGGGAAAGGCCCCGCTCGCGATACTTTTGCGAATGAGCGGTGTACATGTTGATGAACAGGATGACTAGGAAACTAAACACGATCACGACGGCGACCCAAAAGAGGGCCACCGACGTATTGCCGCCCATCCACTCAAAATAGATGGCGATGGGAATGGTCTGCGTAATGCCGGCGTAGTTGCCCGCAAAGAACAGGGTGCAGCCAAACTCTCCCATGGCGCGGGCAAAGGCGAGGACCGTACCGGCGGCAATCGAGGGCCAGCCGAGCGGCATCATAAGCTTGGTAAAGATGCGACGCTCGGACCATCCCAGGGTTCGTGCGGCGTCGAGCATCTGCGTGTCGAGGCCCTCAAAGGCACCGAGTGCCGTACGGTAGATGAGCGGGAACGACACCACCACGGCAGATATCACCGCCGCGGGCCACGTAAAGACGATTGAGACGCCGTGCGCGATGAGCCACTGGCCCACCCCGGTCGAGCGGCCAAACAGCATGAGGAGCAGAAAGCCGCAGACCGTGGGCGGCAGCACCATGGGGATGGTAAAGACCGAGTCGAGCAGGCCCTTGATGCGACTCGAGGTACCCATAGTCTTCCACGCGGCAAACAGGCCCAGTGCAAAGGAGATCAGCAGGGCAAGGCCGCTCGTTTTAATGGACACCCAAAACGGGCGATAGTCGATGCCGCCCAAAAAGGAGGCCAGAGAGGTCAAGGGCCCTTGCTCATCCCGTAACACGACAGACGATGCTTCTACCATGTGAGCGCTATCAAGCCAACGCGCGCCGCCCTTGGCATCACCCGAGGCTGATGCAATCACCACATAGCGGTCCCCATCCGCACCGCGCTCGTCAAAGCCATAGGTATACCCGCCGGTATCAAACGTTGTTTCCGTCGTGACATACCAAGGAAGATCCACGTCCTCTAGCTGCGCACCTCCCATGCAGTTTGCGCTGTCGAGCTTGCAGACGAGGGCCTTGAGACCCGATATGCACTCGTTGTCCTGCGGATCAAATCCATACCTCTCGACCGCCTTAGGCGATATCCACACCACAACGCGATCGGCAGCAGGCGCCACTACAAGGTCCACGTCCTCGTCAACGGGAAACCGGTAGCCCTCAGGCTGGCCCTCCATGGCACGAGCGGTCCCCTTGGCCAGCCGCTCAAAACCCTCAATCCCATAGGAAAGCCCATGAGCGGTCGCAGCAACCTGGGCCCCGTCCTCAGCATCCCCAGCAAACGCAAATCCCGGCACCCAGCAAAGCGCGAAGGTCAAAGCACAGGTGACAAGCATGCGGAATCTATTAAGCACGAAAAGCTCCAAGCGAATACAAGGACGGAGTGAAACACAAAACGATGGAATTATCGCGCCAAGCCGCACTACGCGGAAAGCTCAAAGCCGTACTTAGCCCAAATCTTCTGAGCCTTCTTGTTGGTCAGACAGAAGTCGATGAACGCCTTGGCCTCGTCGACATGCTCGGAGCTATCGGCGACAGCGCCGGGATACACGATGGGCTTGTGCGAGTCCTCGGGGCACACGAAGGCCTCCTCGATGCCGTCGTAGCGGAAGATATCGGAGCTGTAGACAAAACCTGCCACGCAGTCGCCTGTAGAGACGTAAGAAGCAGCGGTGCCGACCTTGTCGGCCAGGGCCACCTTGTCGGCGATCTCGGGAGCATACTCGCCGTCGTCGCCCTCGGTGCCGGTGTAGAGGCCCACGGAAGCCAGCGCCTGGTTGGCGTACTTGCCGGCGGGGACGGTCTTGGCGTCGCCAATGGCGATCTTGCCGTCCAGGTTCGCGACATCGGCGATGGCCTCGACCTTGGTGTCGGAGCCCTCGGCGCGAATGATCACAAGGTCGTTGACGAACATATCCTCACGGGTGTCGGCGTCGACGAGCTCGGCGGCCTCGGCGTCATCCATGGTGCCCTTGGAGGCCGTGATAAGCACGTCGACGGCGGCACCGGCGCGCATTTGCTCGACAAGGTCGCCGGACGCCTTAAACTGCGTGTCGGCAAACGTGGTACCGGTCTGGTCGGTGTAGAGCTCCTGAACCTCGGGCAGAGCCTTCTCGAGCGAGTTGGCAGCAAAGACCTGCAGCTCGACAACCTTCTTGGAAGATGCCTTAGCAGAACCGGCATCGGATCCGGCCGGCTCGGACGTCTTGCTGCCCGAGCAGCCGGCAAGGCCAAA
>USKL01000121.1 GCA_900555225.1 uncultured Collinsella sp. | reverse complement strand
GACCGGCACGGGAACATGGTGCACGTAAACGGTGACATGGCGTTCGTTCAGGTGCTCGAAAAAGCTCGAGAAGACCTGGTCGTCGAGATAGCGCTTGCCGTAGTGAGCACAGAGCTGCACACCCGCAAAACCATCATCGAGCCTGCGGTCGAGCTCCTCCAAATTCGCTTTGGTGCCAAAGGGCGGCACGGCGACAAGCGGAATCAGACGGCCACTTGACGCCTTCGCGTCAGCAGCCATACCGTCGTTGAAACGCCGGCACATCTCGAGCGACATCCACTCGTGACAGCCGGGGAGCTTGAGGATCATCCATATCGGCCAAGCGCTTCTCGAGGGTGTAGTCGCCCTCAATGTAGTTAAGACCCGGAGAACCGGCGGGCATCTCGATCACGATCTGTCGTTTGCCGGCGGAATTCATGGTCAGATAGCCTTCGGTGTCATAGGCGCGGGGTACCTCGGCCAAAAACTGTTCGCAGAGCGTCTCGTCATGAAAGATGCGCTCGTCGAACCAGTAGGAATTTGCATCGATAATCATTGGTTGGAACCGCCTTTCATCTTGTTGAAAACATTCTAGAAAAGCAGGTACCCGGACATCAATTCCAGCTTAAGCCAACAGTATTCCATTTTGGAATAGAACTTACCGCTCACACGCGAACCTCGCCCGCTCAACGAGACAAGCGCTAGCAGCACGGGCTTAGACAGAAAACGGTCGGCCCGCATCCGTTGCGGGCCGACCGTTTCATTACAGGCTACCTTTGCCGTTACGCCTGACGGTAATGGTCAAAGAAGTCGGCGAGGTCTTCGAGCGACTCTTTGAGCACTTCCATGCGCGGCAGGTACACGATGCGGAAGTGATCGGGCTCGGCCCAGTTAAAGCCGCCGCCGCGCGTGATCAGAATCTTCTTCTCGTGCAGCAGGTCGAGGGCAAACTGCTCGTCATCGGTGATGTTGAACTTCTTAACATCCATCTTGGGGAAGATGTAGAACGCCGCGCGCGGCTTGACCACCGAGATGCCGTCAATCTTGTTGAGCGCCTCATACACAAAGTTGCGCTGCTCGTAGACACGGCCGCCGGGACGGATGTAGTCGTTAACGGACTGATGGCCGCCGAGCGCCGTCTGGACGATCGACTGAGCCGGCACGTTGGAGCACAGGCGCATGTTGGAGAGCATGTTGATGCCCATGATGAAGTCGCTCATGCAGCGCTGGTTGCCCGAAAGCACCATCCAGCCAATGCGATAGCCCGCGATCATGTGCGACTTGGAAAGGCCGCTAAAGGTGACACAGGGCAGATCGGGGGCGAGCGAGGCAATCGAGACGTGCTCGTAGCCGTCCATGCACAGGCGGTCGTAGATCTCATCGGCAAAGATCATCAGCTGATGCCTGCGTGCAATCTCGACGATGCCCTCGAGCACCTCGCGCGGATAGACAGAACCCGTGGGGTTGTTGGGGTTGATGATGACGAGGGCTTTGGTCGCGCTCGTGATCTTGGACTCCATATCCTCCAGGTCGGGATACCAATCCGCCTGCTCATCGCACAGATAATGTACGGGATGACCGCCAGCAAGGGTTGCGCACGCCGTCCAGAGCGGATAGTCGGGGCTGGGGATCAGAATCTCGTCGCCATTGTCGAGCAGCGCGTTCATCGAAAGCTGAATGAGCTCGGACACGCCGTTGCCCGTGTAGATATGCTCCATCTGAACGTTGGGCAGGCCTTTGATCTGCGAATACTGCATGATCGCCTTGCGCGCGGAGAACAGGCCACGCGAGTTGGAATAGCCTTCGCAGTCGGGCAGCTGCTGGCGCATGTCCTTGATGACCTCATCGGGCGTGCGGAAACCGAAGGGCGCCGGGTTGCCGATATTGAGCTTGAGGATGCGCTCGCCCTCGTCCTCCATACGGGCGGCCTCGTCGACGACGGGACCGCGCACGTCATACAGGACGTTATCGAGCTTGGTGGATTTAGAAAAAGTACGCATGGTGGTGCTCCTTGCAATTTGAGCTGAGGGATGGGGTTCGGGCTTGGAATCGTTGCGGGGTGATGATGCCTCGCCTTGATTGGCGTCGCCGGCAAGCAGCCAGGTAACATCGACCTCCAAAATACGGGCGAGCAGCTCAGCCACATCGCGCCGCGGAATCGTCTTGCCGCTCACATATTGGCTCATCTGACTCTTGCCGAGTTTTTTGCCGAGCATCTCCGATGCGCGGATTACGTCCGATTGGCGAACGTCGCGATTGGACATAGTCTGTCGCAGGCGATCGCAAAACGTCTCTTGGGCCACAGGAACCTCCTTGCTGGCAAAGTTCAATTTATAGAACACGAATTGAACCAAGGTTCAATTTAGCAAGCAGTATAGCGCGGCGCATTATCGGGAAGTTCAATTTCATAAGAAAATGCGCCGGACTCTGAGATTTGCCCAAAGCGGACAATGACACGCACGCGTTTAGAGGTATTCGAGGAAACGGGCGGCAGCAAGCGAAACATCGGCCGTTCGATATATGGCGTTGATCTGCCGATGGGGATGCCCCTCGAGTGGGCGCACGGCAACATCGAACTGGCAGCGGCGCAAGATGAGCGCGGGAAGAATGCTCACGCCCAGGCCGTCCTCGACCATGGCCATAATCGCATAGTCATCCCAGGTCGACAGCTTAGAGCGCACCGCCAGGCCCGCGCGGCGAAACAGCGGCGTAATCTCATCATCGGTGCCTCGTTCTAGCAGAATAAACTGCTCGTTGGCTAAATCGGCAAGAGAAACGACCTCCGCCGTGGCAAGCAAAGAGTCCGCCGGCACTACCGCCATCAACTCGTCGCGCACCAAAGACCGCGATGCCATGCCGTTTTCTCGGGGTTCACGCGGGATAAAGCCCAGATCGCAGCGGCCCTCTGCCACCCATTGTTCAATCTCTGAGTAATCGCCCATCAGCAACTCGTAATCGACGTCCGGGTGATCGGCGCGAAAGCGCGCAATCACCGGCGGCAGCACGTGGGTCGCCACGCTCGAAAACGTACCGATGCAGATTTTGCCGCGCATGAGCCCGCGCATCTCATCCACCCGTCGCTGCAAGCGAGTGAATTCCTCACAGAGCGCCTCGACAGCCGGCATGACCTGCCGCCCGTCGGCAGAAAGCACTACGCCCTCGCGACTGCGGTCGAGCACCTTAAAGCCCCAATCGGCCTCAAGATCGGCCACCATACGGCTCACGCCCGACTGTGAATAGCTCAGCCGCTCGGCAGCACGCGTAAAGCTTCCGGCGCGCACCGTCTCCAGCAGCACCTGCATCTTTTGAATATTCGTTTCCACGAGGCGCCTCCACCTATGCATGAGTTTTTGTCATGTTAACTATGCATTATATTCGCTTTTCTTCTAAAGCCAGTTCACCCATAGTGAACTTGTTCGGATATAGAGGGGACGGAAGCGCATGAACAACGGACTGTTTACGTACTTAGCAGCATTGCTATTGTTTGGCTTCAACGGCATCATCGCCGCTGCCATCGCGCTGCCGAGCTCGGATATCGTGCTACTACGCACGTTTTTGGGCGCACTCTCGCTTGTCACCATTCTCGCCATCACCCAACGCCATAAGTTGCAGGCGCCATCTCGCCCCCGCGAAGCCGCAGCCCTCCTCCTCTCGGGAGCTGCGCTGGGCGCCAGCTGGATTTTTCTGTTCCGCGCCTACCAGACGATCGGCGTCGGCGTATCCTCGCTGCTGTACTACTGCGGCCCCATCATTGTCATGGCACTCTCCCCGCTCATCTTTGGCGAAAAGCTGACCGGCGGCAAAATCGCCGGCTTTATCGCCGTTGCTTGCGGTGCTTTTCTCATTGCAGCGCAAGGTCTAGGCGGCAATATGCCCATTGCAGGTATCGCCTGCGGCATCGCCTCGGCATTTTGCTATGCGCTGATGGTCATCGCTAGCAAGGGCGCGCCACACATCGAAGGCCTCGAGAACTCCACGCTCCAGGTGAGTGCCGCCTTTGTGACCGCGCTGGTCCTCACGCTCATCACGCAGGGTGCACCCTCATTCCTGTCCGCCGGCGTCGCCGCAGGCATCGATTGGCGCGCCGTCGTCATGCTCGGCGTCGTCAACACCGGCATTGGTTGCCTGCTCTACTTTAGCGCCGTCGCCAAACTGCCTGTGCAGACCGTCGCCGTTGTCGGCTACCTCGAGCCGCTTTCGGCGGTCGTGTTCTCCGCCGTCCTTTTGGGCGAAGCCATAACACCGGTCCGCCTGATGGGCGCCGCACTTATCATCGGCGGTGCGCTCTTTTGCGAACTCGCCGGCAAACGCGCAAGCGCCAAGGCTGGCATAGCCCAGACAGCACGTGCTTAAAAGCCCCTGCTTTGAAATGCTACCTGCGTAGATAAATAATCCCCAGCTGAGGATTATTGTCTAAAATAACCCGATGTGCCAAACTGCTCTTGTATGTATAAAGACGGCATAAAGATTATCTGTCCTAGACAGACAACCGGATGTCTAAGGGAGTCCACGTGGCACACAACAAACTGGAGGCAAACCCCCAAGACCAGCGTGGTCAAGGCGGGCACGGAGCCATCCCCCTCTCCGCTGGCATGCTGCTCGTAACGCTCGGCGTCGTCTATGGCGACATCGGCACGAGCCCCATGTACACCATGAAATCAATCGTCGCCAACAACGGCGGCATCGGTACCGTCAGCGAGGACATGATCCTGGGCGCGCTTTCGCTCGTCATCTGGACCATGACGCTCGTGACCACGGTCAAGTACGTGGTAATCGCCATGAAGGCCGACAACCACAACGAAGGCGGCATCTTCGCCCTGTTTAGCCTGGTACGCAAGGTGGCACCGTGGCTGATTCTCCCCGCCATGATCGGCGGTGCGGCGCTGCTCGCCGACGGCATCCTCACCCCCGCCGTCACGGTTACCACGGCCATCGAGGGTCTGCGCACCATCGAGTGGGGCCACGCGCTGTTGGGTGACGGGCAAACTAACGTCATCATTATTACCATCATCATTATCTGCGGCCTGTTTGCCATGCAGCGCGCTGGCACCTCGTCAATCGGCAAGCTGTTCGGTCCGCTCATGACGCTGTGGTTCCTGTTCCTGGCAGGCGCCGGTCTATTCAACATGCTCGGCAACCTGTCCATCTTGCGCGCGCTCAACCCCATCCGCGGCGTCATGTTCCTGTTCTCGCCCATCAACCACTCGGGCATCATGGTGCTCGGCTTCGTCTTCCTGTCGACGACCGGCGCCGAGGCGCTCTATTCAGACATGGGCCACGTGGGCAAGGCCAACATCTACGCATCCTGGCCGTTTGTTAAAGCGGCGCTTATCCTTAACTACCTGGGTCAGGGCGCTTGGCTGCTCGCCAACAATTCCAATCCCCAGTTGCTCGCGATGGATATCGTCAACCCGTTCTATA
>USKL01000120.1 GCA_900555225.1 uncultured Collinsella sp. | reverse complement strand
GGTCGATGGCGTCGTCGTCGGCGACGATGAGCCAGTAGCCGCAGGGCAGCTCGGCCGCCGTGCCCGCGTTAAGGGCCACGGGCACGGCGCCAGAGCTCTGAAGGGATCGAGCGAGCTGTGCGCTCAGCGCGCTCGTAAGGTGGGAATCGGTGTTGAGCCACTCGGCAGCTTCCTGCGCGGTGGTCTGGGAATTGGGCATGCCGGCGCTGTGCAGCACAGGCAGTGTGGCGTCGCGCACGGCGTCGCTTGCCCAGGCGAGATCGGTGGCGATCTTGGCGTCGCTGTCGCCGTCGACGACATTGGCGCTAAAAATCTGGTAGGCGTCGTAGCTGCTCGCCACGGTGCCGCTCACCGTAATGGAACCGGTCGAGGTCGGCGCGGCCTGCGCGGAAGCGGGGAACACAACCGCGCAGGTGCCGATCAGGAGGGCAAGCAGCGCAAACAAGATCGGGAAGGAGCAAACTTTCTTATTCACGACGCCTACCTCCCTTCGCATTCGCCTTGCGACGAATGTGCATCCAGGCCGCAGCAGCGCAAAGCACCGCCGCGCCGGCAAGGTACGTCAGAGTGACGCCCGACATACCAGAAAGGGGCAAAGAGGTGGAGTAGGTGTTGGTGAAGGTGGGGGTGGACTCGGTGAGGTCGTGGGGCGTGTCGGTGGTCACTGGCTTGCCATCACGATCCTGAATCTGCTTGTAGGTCACATCACAATTGATCTTTCCTTCTTTTGTGCAATCCGTTGCCACAACCGTGAATCTATAGACCGACTGATCAAACTTGTAATGCGGATAGGTCGAGCTTTCGCGCTTCTCGCGCACATAGTACGTGAAGGTCTTGGAACCATTTTTAAGGTCCGTGAGCTCATAGCTCTTCGACTTGAAATTGACCGTGCTCGTCGCATTACCGTTTTTGTCAGTTTTGGCATTCGCAGGATCAGGATTAATTGTTGCCGTTTCCGGTTTGTTGAAGTTCGGGTCGTCCTCGTTCGCGAGTTCGAATTTGAACGCCTTCATCTCGCCGCCATCAACCTTCTTGGTCACCTGAGGCGTCCAAGAGCCCGAGGCCTGCCTATTCGAAAACGCAGGGTTGGAGTCTTTGCCGATTGTTACGGTCGAAACGACGTCGCCATGCGAATCCTCAGCCCAGCTCCACTCATAGAAGTCATCGTCACAGGGAGCGAAGTCCGCCGCGTCCTCCTTTTTTACGGATACTGTGGAAGCACCCCCATCAACTGCATAACGATTAATATGGATTCCCAAGAGGTCGGTCCATTTAACTGGGGTCGTACCAACCTTTATATGTATTTTGTAAATAGACTTATCAAACTTTGTTCCTTTTTCGTTGACAGGAACGTTAACAGGGTCAGGGGGAACTTCAACAAGGTAGAGGTCGTAATCGCCCGACTGGTAGTTCGCGCCCGTGTCAATGAGAATATCTCCGTTTGCATCGACGTTGACCGCGGGCATAGCCTTGCATCCGTTTTCGTTAAGCGTGCCGTTCTCATTCCAGTATGGTGCCTTGGTTGGATCGGCAGGTGCGCCCAACAGCTTAAACTGATAGTTGTGACCCGAAAGACCTTTCTCTTCGCCGTCCTTCATAAGGACTTTATTTGCCTTGACTTTGATTGCAGGATACACGTCCAGGGAAGTAACCTCACCGACGATGAGATCGCCGTTGGTCATGATGCCGCCACCGTGGGTGTAGGAGTAGTTGCCACTGATGATGGTCGTAGCCTCTGCCTGCGCCTTTTTTTCGGCCTCTCCATTCGGATGGGCCTCCAAACCGAACATCCACTTAGCCTCGGCACCGCCATTGGCATCGATGGTTATCTTCTTACCATCGCGAGTGCCCTGCCAGCCAGCCGATTCGCCGCCCAGCATCTTGCCAAGAACGACAGCGATTGTCTTATCCGCGCCATTCTTATTACGGACCAAGAAGAAATCCTTATGGCCGGATGTTTGGAAGGTAGAAGTAACGTAATTATCTTCATCGTGGTCTTCTTTTTTGCCGTCGCCGCCAGCGGAATAATGATACGTTGGTATCTTATTGCCATTTTGATCAACGGTTGTCAGCTTATTGCCATCTTGATCAACGTTATCTGCGTTGTCATAGATAGCAGCGCCACTTGAGTGCGAAACGATTGTCTCGCCCGTAGGGCAAGCACCGACGCCACCGCCCCAGCCACCGGCGCGATTTTTAGTGATCAGCGTCTTGAAAATATTGAGCCTGCCGCCCTTCTGGATAAAGACACCACCGCCACCCCAGTCGCCACCGCGGCCGACGTTGCTGCCCGTCATGGTCTTGTTGTTGGTGATGTAAACCCTGTTTGATGCATTTTCCGCATTAATATCGCCGGTATTAATATAGCCGGTAGTATCGCCAGAAATACGGAGGCCACCGCCCTCGGCATTATCGGACATATTGCCCGCAATAAAACCGCTGGACATGGTAAATCCAACTCCCTGCCCGGGGAGGCCAGCGTAGATTCCACCGCCGGCCTCATGGGAGTAATTGGCAGTAACGGAGCCACCCGTCATGGACAGCGTTCCACCGTGCGATGCAATTCCGCCGCCACCGAGGAGACCTTTGTTGTAAAGCTCGTTATTAGCGAGGCGGGCTTCAGCTCGGTTGTTAGTTATATTGGCAGAATCACTGATGGTTACGATTGCACTCTGGGTATAAACACCGCCACCGTAGCCGCCGGCGTTGACGTTATAACCATCGGTGATATCGTTGCCATATGTTGCATTACCCGAGATGACACCGCCGGAGAGGTTCAGCGCCGCTCTATTGTTAGCAAAGATGCCACCGCCAGAAGCTGCCTTGTTTCCCGCGACCACGCCGCCTGTCATTTCGAGGCTGGCATTCGCGCCCGTTATGCACAGACCACCGCCCCAGCCACCGCCGTTGCCGTTGGTGACGTAACCGCCAGAAATATAAACAGCGCCCTGAGAGAAAATAACGTGGCCGTCGTTGCCCAGGGCACGAGGCGTTGTGATCATGCCACCCTGAAGGTTGAGCGTGCCCCCATCCTCAACGGAAATGACTTGATTTACATAGCCCTTTTTGCATGCAACGATAGCGCCGAAATTGGCAACAGTGTGCTGGTAGGTCGTTTCCCTAGTACCAAAACCGTTAGGCGTGCTTTCAGTTACGTAGTATGTAAGTGATTGTGGAACACTTTCTTCATTGAACTGCATCTCTGCTGGCTGACCAGGTTCACCACTGGTAGCTTCAGTCTTCGAGTCATTCGCCTCACCTTTGACAGTTAGCGTATAGCCCTTTGAAATTGTGATAAATGCACGAACAGGATCTTTGGTTTCCTGCCTAGGGTTACCGTTGCTGTAATAAAGCTTGTGATTCTCAAGGTCGATCGTAGTATTTTGATTGATAGCGATTGACTCACTTGAACTAATGTCAGTCTTGAGACGTAGTTTATCGGGTTTAGTCGACGCGTGAAGGTACGCTGCCAGGTCTTCGTCACTCTTCAGCAGCGCGTACCCCTCCGAATCTATTTCAAGTTTCCGAGCCTCACCTTCATTTGCAACAGTAGCGGCCTTATAGACAGACTGCCCATCATCCGCAGACTTCGCAGCATCCCCGACCTCTGCGTCGTCTAACGGCTGATCGGCCTCAGTGGCAATGGTGTTAGACTCGTCGCCCTCGGTCTCGTCACTATTCTGGTTTTCGGTATCCCCGTTGTTGGCGCTTTCTACACCAGTAGACTCACTTGAGGAACCCCCCCCCATCACAGTTTCCTCGGTAGAATCTGTCTGGGCATCGTTGGCAATGGCCTGCGAGATTGGAGGCATGACGAGCGACAGTACCAGGCTCAAAACGGAGGCTCCGCACAAAACGCCTGCCAGTACGCGGCGCGTCGCTTTTTTACTCTGCTTAGTTTTTTCTGAATTCGCTTTCATCGATGTCTCCTCCCCAAGAGACCGCGATCTTGCTCTTTCACTATCAAACGTATCTGCGCAACCTGTAATTGCGCACGCTTAGTAATACTATTGTAACTATTGTTTAAACATTCGAGCAACAAAACCGACATTTTTGTAGCCAGTTCTCAATTCTCTTGACATTTACTCAGATTTGCCTTCGTTTATTCGCTCTGAAATATCTGTTTCTACTGGTAATTAAGTTAGTTATCAGTTTTTTAATAGCATTTTATTTATTTGCACAACATTTTGCTCAAGAGCATGCATCCTGCGAACGGTCGAAAATCGACCGTGAACGGTAGGTCATTAACCGGGAGGAATAGACTACCAAATTGATGGGAATATCTTTATTTCATCGGTAGTTAGAAGCGTAATGTTCAGACAACCATATCTGAATTTTCGCGCAGATTTTAGGCATCAATTCGCCCAAATCGCCTGAGACCACCGCAAAGGAGCCCGTCCCCTTTGCGGTGGTTCTCCCCCGGCGCTACAGCAGATGCTCCTCGATAAAGATCGCGATGCCGTCTTTGTCGTTGCTAGCGGTTACAAAGTCGGCGGCGGCACGGGTGGCGTCGCTGCCGTTTGCCATGGCCACGCCCACGCCGGCGTCGGCCACCATGCAGGTGTCGTTGTCCGCATCGCCAAACACGCAGATGTCCTGGAGCTCCATGTCGTTGAGCTCCGCCACGCGCACAAGGCCGCGCGTCTTGGACACGCGCGGATCCATGAACTCGTAGAGCCGCTGCGTGGTTTGCAGAGCCGCCGCCTTAACAGTGTTATCGGCAAACGTCGACGCCCGCTCGATGACCTGCGGCATTACCTCGGGCGCCATGGTAAACATCACCTTGGGCTGCGGCTCGCGCAAGAACTCGGCAAAATCGACCACCTGGTAGGGCACGCCGTCGACGCGCGACAGGTGCTCGACGCACGCGTTGCTCTCGGGCACGTAGAACACGCCGTCTCGGGGGCAGACGGGTGTTGCCGGAAGGTCCGCCATGTGCCTGCAGATGCGCGCGATGGTCTCGCCCGGCAGCGGATAGCTCAGCTCGCTGATATCGTGCGCGCGGTCGATGACCTCGGCGCCACCGCAGCCCACCATCACGTCTACCAGGCCTTCGATGCCCCAGAGCCCAAACATGGCCTCGGTCGCCTGGGCGTCGCGCCCGGTGCACAGGCCAAAGAGCACGCCGCGCTCGCGCAGGGCGCGGATCGCCGCCACGGTGCGCGGGGACACCGTGTGCTGGCTCGTGAGCAGCGTGCCGTCGATATCGCAGAACACGGCTTTAATGTGGCTGAAGGTGGTGTCCATGGGGGCCTTTCTGGGTTGTGCGGCGGTGTGGGGCGTATTCGTGAACGGCGTACATGGTATACCAAGGCGCAGGCGCGGCCCGTCAAAGCAAAAACCACCACAAAGGTGCCTGGCCCCTTTGTGGTGGTTGCGACGTTTGCGGGCCAAACCATCACAACATTCGATGTTTTTCGGCAAAATCGAGATTTTCATCGAATGTTGTGATGGTCTTTACTGCCTT
>USKL01000119.1 GCA_900555225.1 uncultured Collinsella sp. | reverse complement strand
CCCACCGAGATCGAGCCCTTCGGCGGCGCGGCGACCTGCATCGGCGGTGCCATCCGTGACCCGCTGTCCGGACGCAGCTATGTCTATCAGGCCATGCGCGTGACCGGTGCGGCTGACCCGCTGAAGCCTGTTTCCGAGACAATGCCCGGCAAGCTGCCCCAGCGCAAGCTGGTCACGACGGCTGCCGCGGGCTATTCCAGCTACGGCAACCAGATCGGCCTTGCCACCGGCCAGGTGGATGAGATCTACCACCCCGGCTATGTGGCAAAGCGAATGGAGATCGGCGCTGTGGTGGGTGCGACCCCCGCTTCCCATGTCCGCCGCGAGTGCCCCGCCCCCACCGACAAGATCATCCTGCTGGGCGGCCGCACCGGCCGTGACGGCATCGGCGGTGCCACCGGCTCCTCCAAGACCCAGAACACCGAGTCCATCGAGACCTCGGGCGCCGAGGTCCAGAAGGGCAACGCCCCGGTCGAGCGCAAGCTGCAGCGCCTCTTCCGCCGCGGCGACGCCTGCCGCCTGATCAAGCGCTGCAACGACTTTGGCGCCGGCGGCGTCTCGGTCGCCGTGGGCGAGCTTGCCGACGGCCTGTATGTCGACCTGGACACCGTGACCAAGAAGTACGACGGCCTGGACGGCACCGAGCTCGCTATCTCTGAGTCCCAGGAGCGCATGGCCTGTGCCGTCGCCGACGGTGACGTCGAGGAGTTCATGGGCTACGCCGCCGAGGAAAACCTGGAGGCTACCGTTATCGCCGAGGTTACCGCCGAGCCGCGCATGCGCATGGCCTGGAACGGCGTCGCCATCGTCGACCTGTCCCGCGAGTTCCTCAACTCCAACGGCGCACCCAAGCACCAGGTCGCCCACGTATGCGCCCGTAGCGTGTGGCAGCCCAGCTGGGCCGGCACCACACTCGCCGAGCGCATGACCTCGCTCGTCACCGACCTCAACGTCGCTTCCAACAAGGGCCTTTCCGAGCGCTTCGACTCCACCATCGGCGCCGCGACCGTGCTCATGCCCTTTGGCGGCAAGACGCAGCTCACCCCAAGCTCGGCCATGGTCGCCAAGTTCCCCGTGGACGGCGAGACCACCACGGCGAGTGCCATGGCATGGGGCTTCAACCCCTATCTGATGGAGGCCGACCAGTTTGCGGGCGCCTACCTGTCCGTGGTCGAGTCCATCGCCAAGCTCGTTGCCGCCGGCTTTGAGCACAAGCGCGCCTACCTCTCCTTCCAGGAGTACTTCGAGCGCCTGCGCACCGAGGCCGAGCGCTGGGGCAAGCCCATGGCTGCCGTCCTGGGTGCCCTCATGGCCCAGGTCGACCTGGGTGCCGGCGCCATCGGCGGCAAGGACTCCATGAGCGGTTCGTTTGAGGATGAGGCCGGCGAGCTCAACGTTCCGCCGACCCTGATCAGCTTCGCCGTCGCTGTGGGCAGGGCCGCCCGTGCCGTCTCGCCCGAGTTCAAGGGCCTCACGCACCGCGTCGTCCGCATCGCCCCCGCTACCTATGGCGAGGACTACCGTCCCGACGCTCAGCAGCTGCTCTCCGCGTTTGACGCCGTCGAGGCGCTCACTGCTACCGGCAACGCCCTGGCCATCTCCACGCCCGGCTACGGCTGCGGCGCCGAGAGCCTCTTTAAGATGTGCGTCGGTAACCAGATCGGTATCGAGCTTGCCGAGGATGTAGACGTGGAGAGCCTCTTCACCCCGCTCTACGGCAGCTTTATCGTCGAGCTCGCCGAGGACGCCGAGCTGCCCGAGGTCGCCGACGGCATTGTTCTCGAGCCCCTGGGCACCACCGTCGAGGGCTATGTCATCGACACCGGCTCCGAGGTCATCGAGCTCGCCGAGCTCCAGGAGGCCTGGGAGAGCGGCATCGAGGGCGTCTTCGCCTACCGCAGCGCCGGCGAGACCCCCGAGGTCGAGACCATCGACTTCCGCGCCAAGGACATCCACGTGTACGGCGGCGCCAAGATCGCCCGCCCGCGCGTGATCATCCCCGTGTTCCCCGGCAACAACTGCGAGTACGACAGCGCCCGCGCCTTCCGTGCCGCCGGTGCCGAGGCCGACACCTTCGTGATCAACAACCTCACGCCCGAGGCCGTCGCCGAGAGCACCCACGAGCTTGCCCGCCGCATCCGTGCAAGCCAGATCGTCATGATCCCCGGCGGCTTCTCGGGCGGCGACGAGCCCGACGGCTCTGCCAAGTTCATCACGGCGTTCTTCCGCGCTCCCGAGGTCACCGAGGCAGTCCGCGACCTGCTCAAGGCCCGCGATGGCCTGATGCTGGGCATCTGCAACGGCTTCCAGGCCCTGGTCAAGCTCGGTCTGGTGCCCTATGGCGACATCGTCGACGCCACGCCCGATGCGCCCACGTTGACGTTCAACACCATCGGTCGTCATCAGAGCCGTCTGGTGCGCACCCGCATCTCGTCCAACCTGTCCCCGTGGCTGTCGCAGTGCAGCCTGGACGACCCCTACACCGTCGCCATCAGCCACGGCGAGGGCCGCTTTGTCGCCAACGACGAAGTGCTCACCCAGCTGATCGCCAACGGCCAGGTCGCCACGCAGTACGTGGGCGAGAACGGCAAGCCCAGCATGGATCTCTCCGTCAACCCCAACGGCTCCGCACTCGCCATCGAGGGCATCACGAGCCCCGACGGCCGCGTCCTGGGCAAGATGGGCCATGCCGAGCGTCGCGGCGACAACCTGTACCGTAACGTGCCCGAGCATGTCCCCGGCGATAAGTTCATGCCGATCTTTGAGAGCGGCGTGGCCTACTTCGCTTAAACCTTTCCCATCAGGTACAATCCCTTCGGGTAACAACACCCGCCACCGACACATCCGGTGGCGGGTTCTTTTTTACTTCGCGCATGTAGGAAGGACATCATGGAAAGCCGCAAGCCGTATCTCGCCACCCTGCCCGGACTCATCCTGGGCTGTCTTGTTTGCTGTGCACTCTGGGGATCGGCCTTTCCCTGCATCAAGATCGGCTACGCACTCTTTGGTATCCCGGCGCACGATAGCGCCTCGCAACTGCTCTTTGCAGGTTTGCGCTTCACGCTTGCCGGTATCCTGGTTATCGCCGGTATGAGTGCGGCCCAGCGCCGCCCGCTCGTCCCACAGGTACGCGATATCAAGCCCATCTTTATCTTGTCGCTCTTTCAGACCATCGGTCAGTACTTCTTTTTCTATCTGGGCCTCTCGCGCGCCAGCGCCATGTCGAGCTCCATCATCGAGGCCAGCGCCAACTTCCTAGCCATCCTCTTTGCCGCCCTGGCGTTTCGCACCGAAAAGCTCGATGCGGCCAAAGTGCTCGGCTGCGTACTGGGCTTTGCCGGTGTCGCGCTCGTCAACCTTTCGGGCGCGGATGGCACCTTTGGCTTTACGCTCGACGGCGAGGGATTTATCTTGGCCTCCACTGTTGCGGGCGCCCTGTCGACCTGCCTCATTGGCATCTTCTCGCGCGAGCATGACGGCGTCTTGCTCGCCGGCTGGCAGTTTTTAGTCGGTGGCGTGGTCCTTACCGCCATCGGGTTTTTGATGGGCGGCACGTTGTCCCCCACCGAAATCGCCCCCGCCATCGCGCTCATCATCTACATGGCGCTTATCTCCGCGGTCGCCTACTCGCTGTGGTCCCGCCTGCTCGCCGTCAACCCCGTCAGCCGCGTGTCGGTCTTTGGCTTTATGAACCCGGTCTTTGGCGTGCTGTTGAGTGCACTGCTGCTCGGCGAGGGCGCTGGCACGAGCCCCGTTACCGTCATCGTTGCCCTGCTGTTGGTCTGCAGCGGCATCATCATCGTCAACAGGCCCAAAAAAGCCTAGCGAGTTCACCTTTTTAGGAAGGATGTTCGCAAACTTTAGCTTAATGGAGCACACTGGTTCTCGTTGATTTCGTACCGAGTCGCGGCGGCAGACGCCCGTCTTGCCGCACCGCGCCTGGGCATTATGGCCCGTGGCCCCCACAAACGCGGCTTATAGGACAAAATGTGTGTCCCGATAGAACATCCGTTTCCATCCATTAATCCAGCCAGAACGGGTACGGGTCCCTGTGGTGGAGGTCCTCCCACACGGCCCTGTCGCCCCACTCCGGCCCTCCGTCCTCGCGCGACGGCGAGGCGGAGTAGACGCTGAACAGGAAGTCGATGTCCGCGTCGGTCGGCATCGTGGCGAGCTTCTCGCGCGCCGTCCTCGCGTCCCCCGAGTGCGCGTGGCACCACCAGAACACCGCCTTCACGCGCCTGGCCGACGTCAGCCCCCGGTGGTTGCGCAGGACGGCCCTCAGCTGCGAGTTCACCCCTCCCTCGATCATGTTGTTGGTCGACGGCAGCGGGCCGGCCTTGGCCAGGGCGGGGTCGAGGTAGGCGAACAGCGTCCCCGCCGACACCAGCGACGACAGCGACGAGCGCGCCCGCCTCAGCCTCTCGTGGGTGCAGGCCCTCCTGCCGTCCACCACGGTCCTGTCCTCCAGGAAGTCGGCCCAGAACCCGCACCAGTCGAGGTAGCGCTCGACCCAGATCTCGGCCTGGTGCAGCGCCTCGATGCCCATGAGGTCGCGCGCGATGAGGTAGAGCTCGCGCCCCGCCTGGAGCTTCGGCCGCGTCGTCGTGTAGCGCTTGACCTGCGAGAAGGCGTGGAAGGTGCACCTCTGGACCCTGGTGCGCGGCCAGGTCTCGCGCACGGCCTTGGCGAACCCGCTCCCGCCGTCGGTGACGACCACGTCGGGCGCCGGGATCGGCGCCATGAGGGCCGACCACGCCCTCGAGTTCTCCGACCTCGCCATGTACCAGGAGACCGCCCTCTCGCCGCCGCGGCATATGAGCACGACGAGGTCGCGCGCGACCCAGATCCCGTCGACGTGGAGCACGCGGTGCAGCTCGCCGTCGGGGACGGGCATGGGCCAGACCTCCCAGAACTCGGCCGTCCTGCGCCTGAAGGACCGTCCGCCGCCCGGCATCGCCGCCTGGGAGTCCTTGGAGAGGAGCCACCCGAGGAACTCGTCCAGCCTCGTCGCCGTGTCGTCGTACCTCACCGTCGTCGACGCGCCGCAGGCCGTGCACCTCCACCGCTGGGACCCCGACGAGGTCCTGCCGTTGCGCTTGGTCCGACCGCCGCAGTAGGGGCAATAAACGGCCTTCATGGGCACCTCTTCCGAAAGGGTATTTAACGGTTCCGGAAAAGGTTATCTACCTGCGGGAACGATAGGCAACCGGACACACATTCTGTCCGAGCGGTTAAAAGCGGGCACGGAATTTAAACGGCTGAAAAAGGGGCATCGACCTGCGCCGATGCCCCCAACGTGGACACACATTTTGTCCTATAAGCCTTGCGTGCTGCGCTGGAAAACGCTTCGCGTTTCCTCAGTTCCGCACCCTTGCGGGTTCGAATCCCATGCACCGGGCGCAAACAAAAACGGTCCCCTTGCGAGGACCGTTTCCAATTCAGTGGTGGGCGATGAGGGATGTCC
>USKL01000118.1 GCA_900555225.1 uncultured Collinsella sp. | reverse complement strand
GTGCGTGCGGTCGGGTACCGTGCGGTTGCTGGTACGATAGATAAGTCAGCAACTGCCGCCGAGCGGCTCAAATGAAAGGAACCCTGTATGGAGTCCTCTGCCTATCCAATGCTCTTTAGCCCGATCAAGGTCGGTACGACCGAGGTCAAGAACCGCGTCTTTATGCCGCCGGTGTCCACCAACCTGGCCGATCATGGCTATGTGACCGACGACTTGGTCGATCATTACCGTGCCCGCGCCAAGGGCGGCGTGGGCCTCATCATCACCGAGGTCGTGACGGTCGAGCCTACCTATACCTATCTGCCGGGTGACATGTGCTGCTACGACGACACGTTTATCCCTGGCTGGGAAAAGCTCGCCGCGGCCGTCCACGAGTATGGCTGCAAGATCATGCCGCAGCTCTTCCACCCCGCCTACATGGCCTTTAACATTCCGGGTACGCCGCGCCTGATCGCTCCGTCCTTTGTGGGCCCGTCCTATGCCCGCGAGGCGCCGCGCCCCATTACGGTCGATGAGATTCACGAGCTCACGCATCAGTTTGGCGACGCTGCCGTTCGTATGCAGAAGGCCGGCGTCGATGGCGTCGAGGTCCATGCGGCGCACGCCCACGGCATGCTCGGCGGCTTTTTGACCCCGCTCTACAACAAGCGTACCGATGAGTACGGCGGCTCGCTCGACGCCCGCATGCGCTTTTTGCTCGAGGTCATCGCCGAGATTCGCGAGCGCTGCGGCAAGGACTTTATCATCGACGTTCGTATCTCGGGCGATGAGTACACCGATGGCGGCCTGACCCTCAACGACATGATTTACGTCTCGCGTCGCCTGGAGAAGGCCGGCGTCGACATGATTCACGTGTCGGGCGGTACCACCATCAAGCGCGGTTCCGCAATTCCCGCCGCCGGTACTCAGCAGGCCTCGCATGCCGCCTGCTCGCGCGAGATCAAAAAGCACGTCAACATTCCCGTTGCCACCGTCGGACGCATTAACGAGGCTTGGATCGCCGAGGAGCTGATCGAGGACGGTGCCGCCGACATCTGCATGATGGGCCGCGCCAATCTGTGCGATGCCGAGTTCTGCAACAAGGCCGCTGCCGGCAACGCCGATGACATCCGCCCCTGCATTGGCTGCCTGCGCTGCCTGAACGGCATTATGTTTGGCAAGCGCATCTCCTGCACCGTCAACCCCGATGTTGAGCGCGACGAGGCCGGCTACGAGCCTGCCGACGAGGTCAAGAACGTGCTCGTTGTGGGTGCCGGTCCTGCGGGCATGGAGGCGGCGTTCATTGCCGCCAAGCGCGGCCACAACGTGGTGCTCGTGGACAAGCAGGACGAACCGGGCGGTGAGATGCGCATCGCGGCCGTTCCGCCGGCAAAGCAGGAACTCACCCGTGTGATCAAGTATCAGTATCGCCGTCTTGCTGAGGCGGGCGTGAAGTGCGTATTTGGCACCGAGCTTACCGCCGAGGACATTCAGCGCGACTACGCGGGTTACGAGGTCGTCCTGGCTTATGGCGCCGAGCCCATCGCTCCGGCCTTTATGCAGGGCTTTAAGCAGGTTATGACGGCCGACGACCTGCTGGGCGGCAAGGCCTTCCCGGGCAAGAAGATCGTCATCGTGGGCGGCGGCACCGTCGGTTGCGAGACGGCAGATTACCTGGCCCCGCTGGTCAACGACCTGTCGCCGGCCAACCGCGATGTCACCGTCATCGAGATGACCAAGACGCTCGCCGCCAACGAGGGTGGTGCCGGTCGCGCGGTGCTCATCACGCGCATGCTCTCCAAGGGCGTTCACGTGCTGACCGAGGCCAAGGTGACCGAGATTACCGAGGACGCTATCAGCTACGAGAAGGACGGCGAGGTCCACACCATCGCCGATGCCGATACGCTGGTGCTTGCCATGGGCTATCGTCCCAATACCAAGCTGGCCGACGACCTGGCTGCAGCCGGTGTTGCCACCCACGTGCTGGGCGATGCCAACAAGTGCGGCAACATCCGCGACGCCATCGGCGATGGCTACAAGGTTGCTTGCGAGCTCTAGTCAACCCTTTGGTGCGTGGGGGCAGGTTACTTTGCACCAACTTGGCGCACGTAAACCTGGCCCCATTGACGAGGTTGCCGCTATCCCAGGGCGGCTTCATGGAGTAGCGCCCGTACGCATCGAATTTCTCCTCTCATAGATGTGCGGCACAAAGAGCCCCGAGTTCACACGAGCTCGGGGCCTTTTTCGTCTGGATTGGGGACGCATAGCCGAACGAAAACAATTTGCGTCTGGTAATAAGCGTACGAAAGCGCAATTTACGTCTTAATTCCGTACGCAAATCAAGACGAAAACCGTTTACGTCTGGCATTAACCGTACGAAAGCGATATTTACGTCTCAAATCAAGACGCAAATAAGACGAAAAGCGTTTGCGTCTGGTTCTAAACCGCACGCAAGCGGTTTTCGTCTTGCAGAGCGCTGGCCGTCTTTATAGCTCGGCCTTCAGTTCGGCTTTGTGATCGTTGAGATACTCACGCATGTAGGGGATGGCGAACGACACTTTGCCATACGAGGGTGCCTCGATAATCGATTCTCTCAGCAGGCGACTGCGGATGGAACTCACCTGTTGAGGTGTTTTGTTTAAGTCATCGGCAACCATGCTGGTCGAGCTCGTCTGCCCCAAAGACGCCATGCTCAGCAGATAAGCGATGCACGTGGGCGGAATGCGCTGCAGCGCGGGCTCAATCACCATGGCGCAGAAGCGTTCGCGTGCCGTTGCAATGCCGCGCTCGGCTTCTTCTTCTCCAATAATCGGTGTATGTGCGCGTCTTGCCAACTGCCATGCGTAGTATCCAACGAGTTGGATCATGAAAGGATAACCTTGCGTTGCCTCGGCAAGTTGGCCGGCAATACCTGGCTGCAACTCCATGCCAGACGCTTCAATGGTTTCCTCGAGGGAGTACGACACTTCGGTTACTGCCACAGCCTTCAGGTCAAAGGGGAGGGCACGGCGCAAAAAACGTAAGTGTCTTTCCGTTGATGATGCTTTCAATCATCGAAGGCAGCCCCGCAAAAACAAAGGCGATATCAAGGTCTTCGCCGATAACCTGCTGAATCGCAATGGAGAGCGTTCGGACCTCATCGAGCTCTGCGTCTTGAACCTCGTCGAGAGTGATGAGCAGGCCATTTCCATTCTTGGATATTGTCTGTCTCATGGCGTCGCGTAGCGATGGGCCGATTCGCTCAATATCTATGCTGCCGATGGATATGCCAGCTACGGTGGGCTCAAATCTGGCGTGTTTGGCCTGGAATTTGGGTTGCAGCTGTTCGAGAATGCGCTGGCAAAGTCCCTCGGTTGCGACCTCTTTTATGACCGTCCAGCCACGGCTTTGCGCCAAACGTGAGCACTCGTCAAGGAGGACCGTCTTGCCCGTTCCGCGGACGCCGGATATGCGCATAAGACGCCCCGGGGCACCAGGTCCGTTGACGAGCCCCTCGTTAAATTCTTCAAGCACGTCCTCGCGGCCGATAATCGTGGGGGGTGTTTTACCTGCTGTGGGCTTAAAAGGGTTTGTTTGCATGTGAGCCACCTTTGCTCAAGATATAGCAAGATATAGCAAAGTATAGCAAGATATAGCAAAGTATAGTGAGATATAGCAACGTATAGCGCTGTTCGCGGGTTCTTACGGTGGTGCTATTTTCCGAATGCCGCGCGGATAAAGCGCTGGGCGAACAGCTTGTTGGCGACGTTGATGACATGGCCCAGGAACAGTGCCGAGATGGCGGTCGTGACGCCAAAGCCGCCCAGGTTGTACATAAAGATCAGCGACAACGCGAGCGAGGCGGCGACATGTGAGCAGTCAAACACGACTTTTACGTCACCAAAGCGGCGTTTAAGCTTTTCGGCAATGACTTGCACCAAGCCGTCGGGCGCGTTGGGGACAACGCCCATGTTGACGACGAGACTTACGCCAAATGCGGTGACAGCGAGGGAGAGCAGCATGGTCGCAATCTGTGTGGGGAGTGCCGTGGGATGCAGTGGGTTGACCGCCATGAAGAGGTCGGTCAAGCCGCCAATCAGCGTTGAGAAGAACAACTCGAGCAGGATGCGCGGCTGGAACTCGCTTCGCAAGATGGCTAATTGCGCCACGATGTAGGCGACGTAGGTTGCGGTGATCCAAAAGCCGAGCGTCTTGCCAGTGAGCATGGATAGGGTTGTGGCAAAGCACGTGAGCGCGGCGACGCCCAGGCCGGATGCCGTCTGGAGACTCATACCGAGTGCCAGTACTGCAACGCCCACCAGATACATCAGCATTCTGATGACGGTATGGCACCAGTCGATGTTCTCGCCATGCATGATGATGAGCGGTCGCATGTTGCTACCCGTCCTTTCGGTTGTGTGAAAAAGCTGACCCGGGCCGGCAAAAGAGGGTTATCGGAGGCACTGCTGCAAAAGCAGAAAAGCCGGCCCCACGGTCAGTCGTCTAGGAAGTGTCTCGCTGTGCCGGAATGGGACTAAAGGTCCAACGAGACGGGAAGAAAGCAAATGGCATTGCGTGGGCGATAAGATGCCAAGATGGTAGGGTGCGTCTTAGCATCCTATTGCCCAAGCTCAACGAAATCGGTTTCGTTTGAGCCTAAGTATACGCACGGAATTTTATTTGCGAAGAGAAAAACAATAAAAAGGTGAACGTTCACCTAATCGCAACAACTCGTTGGCTGTAGTTACGGTGGAATAGTTCCTGTTTTTGCTGCTGAAGGCCTTGAACAGGAACTATTCCACCGCAACTTATGAGGGGGCGGGGGATGCGATAGTATTGCATGGTGGTATTCGACTAACCGAGGACTTATCCGAGGGCTTTATGGAACAGCACCAGCATTATCAGAGCTTGCAAGATCAGGCATACAACGCACTGCGCTCCAAGATCATCTATGCCGAGCTCAGGCCCGGCACGCGCCTTTCGGCGATTGGTCTGGAAAAGGAGACGGGAATCGGGCGCACGCCCATTCGCGAGTCCTTTGTGCGCCTGCGTGAGCAGGAGCTGGTGGAAACGCGTCCCAAAAGCGGCACCTACGTCTCTAAGATTAGCATGGAACGCGCCGAAAACGCCTGCTTCTTGCGTGAGAAACTCGAGAGAAGCGTGCTCATTAAATGCTGCTCGGCCGCCACGCCCGAGCAAAAGCATCGGCTCGAGCAGATTCTTGCCGAGTCCGAGTCGCTCGACCATAGCGAAACGCGTCGCTTTTTCGATCTGGACAACCTGTTCCATGAGACATGTTTTGAGATTGCCGGTCGTCACATGTTGTGGGATTGGATGAAGAGCGTCAACACACATTTTGAGCGATACAACTGGTTGCGTATGGTGTCGCAGGATTTGGATTGGGAGCCGATTCGTCGGCAGCATCGCCGGATTCTCGAGGCCATTAAGAGGGGCGATACCGACGCGGCGAGCTATCTGGCAGAGACGCATCTGCACCTGATGCCCGAGGAGCAGGGCCC
>USKL01000117.1 GCA_900555225.1 uncultured Collinsella sp. | reverse complement strand
CATGCGGGTGTGGAGGATGTCGTAGTCGTAGACGGTGGTGTCGGTGACGATCTCCTCCCGCCCATCGACGCCATCCGCGAAAAGGTGGTCACCTCCACCAGCGTTTACATCGGTGCCCACGGCAATCTGCTGGAGGATAAGCCGGAGAACTGCAAGGTGCTCAAGGTGCACAACCCCATCCTGACCGACGGCCCCACCTGGGACTGCGCGGCGGTCAGCCTGCGGGCCATCGACCAGAACGGCAACCTGCTGCCCTACTGCGGCGAGGCCGTCTGCCTGTCCGTGGAGGGGCCGCTGAAAATTCTGGGTCCCAGCGTAGTGCCCCTGCGGGGCGGCATGGCGGGCACCTACCTTGCCACCACCGGCGAGGCCGGACGCGCCGTGCTGCACTGCCGCATGGAGGGCGCGCTGGACACCGAAGCCTATCTGACCATCCGCTGCCGGGAGTAAAATCCGGTCCCTTTCATGATAGATTTGCAGTCTGTTCAAAGTTTTATCATGGTTGGCTGATATCCTAAAGGTACAAAGTATTCCGCAGGGCGGCGCTGCTGCCCTGCGTTTCCGTGTGTAAAGCCCCAGAGAAGAGGATGCGAAAACCTATGAGAGAAAAATTCCGTCAATTCATGATCGGGCGCTACGGCACCGATGGCCTGAACCAGTTTTTGAGCATGAGCTCCATCGTGATGCTGCTGGTATCGCTGCTCACCCGCGTTTCCCTGTTCACATGGCTGGGCGCAGCGCTGCTGATCCTGTGCTACTACCGCAGCCTGAGCCGCAACATCTCCAAGCGCACCGAGGAGAACTACCGCTTTTACAGCCTGAAGGACCGGTTCAATAACAAGTTCCGCAACCTGAAGGAGCAGTGGGCCAACCGCAAGGTCTATCACTACTACCGCTGCCCCCAGTGCCGTCAGAAGCTGCGGGTGCCCCGGGGACGCGGCCGCATCCAGATCTCCTGCCCGCGCTGCGGCACCCAGTTCATCAAAAAGAGCTGAGCCGCCATGTTTGGATATGTGATCCCGGACCGGGCCAGCCTCAGCCCCGAGGCGCAGACCCGCTGGGAGGCCCTCGATGCCCTGACGGCGCTCGCTACCACCTGCCCCGAGCAGCTGGGCGATGCCTTTGAGGGCGCCGAGACTGCACTGTTCGACGAGATCTCCTCCACGCTGCGCTATGCCGCCTTCCGCCTGCTGTGCGTGTGGGGTGCAACGAGTGTCGAGCGTTCGCGCGAGGCTTGGCCCATCCTGGACGAGGCCATCCAGTGCTACCACGGCGACCTCGAGTATCGCGACATGCTCGGTTGCCTGTACGAGTTTTGCCAGGGCGAGATCGACGCCGAGGTCGCCGAGAAGCTTGCGCTGCGCCTTAAGTTCGATGCCGAGAACGGTAAGGGCAGCTATCTCAAGGCCCGTTCGAGCGAGATTTGCGAAATGCTTGTTAAACGTTTTGGCCTGGATCTCTCCAAAAAGAAGAAGCGTGCTAGCGTTAAAAAATCTGACGACGCCGAAGACGAGGAGTAACAGATTATGGCGCACGATGTAGTCCTGATTCCCGGTGACGGTATCGGTCCCGAGATTACGCAGGTCATGCGCCGCGTGGTCGAGGCCGCCGGTGTCCAGATCAACTGGAACGTCCAGGAGGCCGGCGCCGGCGTCATGGACGAGTTTGGCACGCCGCTGCCCCAGCACGTGCTCGATGCGGTCGCCGAGACCAAGGTTGCCATCAAGGGTCCCATCACCACGCCGGTCGGCACGGGTTTCCGCAGCGTTAACGTGGCCCTGCGCAAGCATTTTGACCTGTACGCCTGCGTGCGCCCCTGCCTGTCGCAGCCGGGCGACGGCTCGCGCTTCCGCGACGTTGATCTGGTCATCGTGCGCGAGAACACCGAGGACCTCTACGCCGGCATCGAGTTCGATGAGGGCACTGCCGAGGTCGAGGAGCTCTCGCAGCTCGTCGAGCGCTCGGGTCAAAAGACCTTCGCCGCCGATTCCGCGATTTCGATCAAGCCGATCTCTATCGCCAAGAGCCGCCGCATTGTGGAGTATGCCTTTGAGTATGCCCGTCGCTGCGGCCGCAAAAAGGTGACGGCCGTGCACAAGGCCAACATCATGAAGGCGACCGACGGCCTGTTCCTACGCGTTGCGCGCGAGGTGGCCGCCAACTATCCCGATATCGAGTTCAACGACAAGATCGTCGACGCCACCTGCATGGGCCTGGTCCAGAACCCCAACGACTTCGATGTCCTGGTGCTGCCCAACCTGTACGGCGACATCGTGAGCGACCTGTGCGCCGGCCTGGTGGGTGGCCTGGGTATGGCTCCGGGTTCCAACATCGGTGCCGACTGCGCAATCTTTGAGGCTACGCACGGCTCCGCGCCCGATATCGCCGGTCAGGATATCGCCAACCCCACGGCTGAGATCCTCTCTGCTGCGATGATGCTCGATCACCTGGGCGAGAACGACGCGGCCAATCGCATTCGCGCCGCCGTCTCTGCCACGCTCGACGAGGGCGAGCAGGTTACCGGTGACGTGCGTCGTGCCCAGACCGGCTCCGTTGAGGGCGCTGTGGGTACGCAGGCCTTTGCCGATGCCGTTATCGCGCACCTGGCCTAAGGCATGCAGACTGCAAACGCCTAAATAGTACTTAAGTGTTTGCGTATAACCTGAGAATCAATACGCCCGGCGCTCTGTCGGGCGTATTCTATTGCGGACTATGTTTCCTAACAAGGAGTAACCGATATGGGTCTGATTCAAAAGAAGGACGAGAAGGACGAGATCGACGGCATTCAGATCATCGAGCGCGGCGAAGGCCCCGACGGTGATGAGGACGAGAAGATCGACCTGGTTACCGGTACGTCTGCCGAGCACATTGCTGCCGGTACGACGGCCGAGGAGGAGGACGCCCGTCTGGAGGCTCAGATTGCCGCGGATGCCGCTGACGAGAATCTGATGCCCGAGGAGCAGGATGAGGACAACGATATCCTGGGTTCCGACGAAGACGACCATACATCCAAGCACAAGAAGACGATGATTGCCGCCTTTGTGGTCGCTATCGTGATTGCTGCGGTGGTCGGCTTCTTTATCGGCAACGGTGGTTTTGGCGGCAAGGGCGTCGGCTCGGCGACCCTCACCGAGGACCAGCTCGATTCGACCGTGGCAAGCTATAGCTACAACGGCAAGAAGAGCGACATCACCGCGCGTGAGGCCATCGAGAGCCAGTACAGCCTCGACACCGTCAAGGATAGTGACGGCAACTATACTGCTCCTTCTGCCGACGTCATCCTGTCCTACGTGCGCAACAAGATCCTGCTCGATGCTGCCGAGGACGAGGGCATCACCGTCTCTTCTAAGGAGATGAAGCAGTACGCCGAGGATTCCATCGGCACTTCGGACTACAAGACCATGGCCACGCAGTATGGCGTGTCCAAGGACCAGGCCAAGCAGATCGTCCGCCAGTCCGCGACGTTGCAGAAGCTCTACAAGAAGAAGGTGGGCGATAGCTCCGCAAGCATGCCGACCGCCCCGACCGAGCCTGCTGACGGCAACGAGGAGACCGCGAGCAAGGACTACGCCGATTACATCATCAAACTTGCCGGCGACGAGTGGGATAGCGAAAAGGGCACCTGGAAGGACGCCGATAGCACCTACGCTAAGGCCTTCGCTGACGATGCCTTTACGGCTGATAGCGCTACCTACAAGCAGGCCATGACCGCCTATTACACCGCCTACCAGCAGTACTCTTCGCAGGCTTCGAGCGCCAGCTCCAAGTGGACCGAGTATGCTAACGGCCTGTATGCCAAGGCCAACATCAGCATCTACGGCCTGTTTGCGTAAGGTTTGCCTGCACTACTGCGCGTTAACCGATCACCTGATTAAGCCCGCTAGAACGGACAACGTTCTAGCGGGCTTTTTGTTACCGAAACCACTGGGGTAGGCCTCGAGCCCGCACAATGCTCCATCGGGTTCCCCTAATTCATCTGGGAAAACGACTGCAAACGATTGCAAGTAACCGGTGAACGGTCGAAAACTACCGTTCACCGATAATCTCAAAACTGGTTCTAACTGGTATTAAGTCAAAAAGACCAATTCACATATCTTCACAATGACCTGCAATTTTTCTACACGCTATTTTTAGCCGCCCTGCGTTGTTTAGACACAGGAAAAGATCCGATCTTTTGCCAAAGCATTTCGGAACGGTTTCAAAACCGCAGGTAGAAGTGTTAACGACCGGTAAACGGTCGATTTATCACCGTGAGCGGTGCAAAAACGTTTTACCGTATGAATCAACGAAAGCGACCTCTTCTGGGGTGATATAGTGACAACAACACATCACGTGGTTACTACCAGTTTAGAAACCACTGGTCTTCAAAGTACGCTTTCTAAGAAGCTTTAAGGGCGAGCGCCCGCTGGCTTCCGAAAATCATCGGACTCAGATCGTACACACCTTCGGAAGGGAAATTTGAATGGTTGGCTTTATTCTTACCGGTCATGGACAGTTCGCACCCGGCCTCGCAAGCGCTATCGCTATGGTTGCCGGCGACCAGCCCGCTTTTACCGTCGTTCCTTTTGAGGGCGACCAGGCCGCATCCTACGGTGAGGATCTCCGCGCCGCTATTACCGCCATGCGCGAGGAGTGCGATGGCGTGCTCGTCTTTACCGACTTGCTCGGTGGTACCCCGTTCAACCAGTCGATGATGATTGCCCAGGATGTCGACAATGTCGAGGTTCTGACTGGCACCAACCTTCCCATGGTTATTGAGCTTCTGTTCCTCCGCGGCAATGCCACGCTCGCCGAGCTTGGCGAGCAGGCCGTGACCGTTGGCCAGACGGGCATCACCGCCCAGACGGTCGCATCCGTTGCCGGCTCCGAGGAAGAGGATATCTTCGGCGACGAGGACGGCATCTAATGGCCGATTTCGGAGCCAACGTCCTGAGCTCCTCGGTCGCCCTTTTAGGCCTGCTTGTCATCATGGGCTTGATTTACACCATCTGGTCGCAAATCAACATGAAGAAGAAGCAGAAGTACTTCAAGGAGCTGCACACCGAGCTCAAGCCGGGTCAGGAGGTTCTTTTCGCCGGCGGTATCTACGGAACCGTCAAAGGCATCGAAGGCGAGAAGGTCCAGATCAAAGTCCGATCCGGAGCCGTCGTAGATGTTTCGCGTTACGCGATTCAGGAGATCAAGTAACTGTCGTCAGCAAATATCGAAAGGAAGCTGATCAACATGGCAGAACCCAACATTCTTCTTACCCGCATCGATAACCGACTGGTTCATGGTCAGGTTGCCACCCAGTGGAACTCCACTCTGGGCTCCAACCTCATCCTCGTCGCCAACGACGACGTGGCGTCCAACACCATGCGCCAGAACCTCATGAAGATGGCCGCTCCCGCCGGCGTCGCTACGCGTTTCTTCTCCCTGCAGAAGACCATCGACGACATGAAGCTCGCCCAGATGAAGGAAGCCGCTGCCAGCGCCGAAGACGCCATCCAGAGCGTCAAG
>USKL01000116.1 GCA_900555225.1 uncultured Collinsella sp. | reverse complement strand
CTTCCGCCGACGCCGAAGTCATCGCCCCGCAGGTCAAATCCACGCTGCTTTCCCTCGAGCAGATCGAATCGCTCGCTCCCACGCATAAGACCGTGCGCTGCAAGGGCTGCTCGAACGCCTGCCTGCTCACGGTGAACGATTTCGGCAAGGACGAGAACACCGGCAAACACCGCCGCTTCATCACGGGCAACCGCTGCGAGAAGGGTGCCGGCGCGCTCGACAAGAAGTCGCAGCAGGTGCCGAACCTCTTCGAATATAAGAGCAAGCGCCTGTTCGACCACTACGCGCCGCTTTCCGCCGACAAGGCCCCGCGCGGTACGGTGGGCATTCCCCGCGCGCTCAACATGTACGAAAACTACCCGTTCTGGTTCACCTTCTTCACGAAACTCGGGTGGCGCGTGGTGCTTTCCGACCCGTCCACGAAGAAGACCTACGAGGCGGGCATCGAGTCCATGCCGTCCGAGAGCGTGTGCTATCCGGCCAAGATGAGCCACGGCCACGTGATGAACCTTATCGACCGCGACGTCGACTTTATCTGGATGCCGTGCGTGCGCTGGGAGCGCAAGGAGGACCCGACCGCCGGCAACTGCTATAACTGCCCCATCGTCATGAGTTACCCCACGGCGTTGGCACTCAACATCGACGAGATCCGCGAGCAGAACATCGAGTTCCTGTATCCGTTTGTGCCCTATCACGACAAGACCGAGCTCAAGCGCCGCCTGTATCAGGTGCTCGCCGTCGACCGTGTGGCCGATGCTGAGGCTGGTCGCGGCCGCGTGCGCGGTCCCAAGATCACGCGCTCCGAGGTCGATGCTGCCGTCAACGCCGCCTTCGAGGCCGATGCGCGTTTCCACGAGGACATCCAGACCATGGGTGAGGAGGCCCTTAAGTGGGTCGAGGACCACGGCGGCCACGGCATCGTACTCGCCGGCCGTCCCTACCACAACGACCCCGAGATCAACCACGCCCTGCCCGAGCTTATCTCGAGCTTTGGCTTTGCGGTCTTTACCGAGGATTCGCTTGCGCACCTGGTGAAGCCCGAGCGTCCCATCCGCGTCGTCGACCAGTGGATGTACCACAGCCGCCTGTACGCCGTCGCCCGTTTTGTGACGATGCGCAACGACCTGGACCTGATCCAGCTCAACTCTTTCGGCTGCGGCCTGGACGCTCTGACCACCGACCAGGTGCAGGAGATTCTGGAGGCCAGCGGCAAGATCTACACCGTGCTCAAGATCGACGAGGTGTCCAACCTGGGCGCCGCGCGCATCCGCATCCGCTCGCTCATGGCAGCGCTCAAGGACCAGGAGGCCGAGCGCTTGGCCGAGGCCACGGCCGCGGGCGAGGCCTACGAGCAGGGTGACGCCGCGCCGGTGGCGCCCTCCACGGATGCCCCCGCGTTCGCGAGCCGCAAGTACACGTTTGAGGCCCAGCGTGAGAGCGCGTCGACCGCGTGGCCCAAGGTACCCTTCACCGAGCAGATGCGCGACGAGGGCTACACCATCCTGTGCCCGCAGATGGCGCCGATCCACTTTGATCTGGTCAAAGAGGTGTTCCGTGGTGCCGGCTACAACCTGGAGCTGCTGCCCTCGACTGATCACGATGCCGTCGAGGCCGGTCTGCGCTACGTGAACAACGACATCTGCTATCCGTCGATCCTGGTGACGGGCCAGATCATGGAGGCCATCGAGAGCGGTCGATACGACCTGTCCAAGACGGCCGTGGTTATCAGCCAGACCGGCGGCGGCTGCCGTGCCACCAACTACATCGCACTCATCCGCAAGGCCCTGCGCGAGAGCGGCCACCCCGAGATTCCGGTGATCTCGCTTTCGGCCGTGGCGCTCGGCGAGGACAACCCTGGCTTTAAGATTACGCCGGCGCTGCTCAAGCAGGCGGTCTACGCGGTGCTCTTTGGCGACGTGATGATGCAGATGCTCTACCGTTGCCGCCCGTACGAGGCCACGCCCGGTGCCGCCAACGCGCTCTACGATGAGTACATGGCGCGCGCCCGCAAGCTGGCGCCTAAGTTCAACAGGCACAACTACACCAAGCTTGCGCGTGAGGCCATCCGCGCGTTCGACACCATGCCGCTCGTGGGCGAGGGCACCAAGCCACGCGTGGGCGTGGTCGGCGAGATCTTGGTCAAGTTCCACCCCACAGCCAACAACCACGTGGTCGATGTCATCGAGCGCGAGGGCTGCGAGGCCGTAGTGCCGGGCCTGCTCGACTTCTTCCTGTACTCCATGAGTAATGCCGAGCTGCAGAAGGACGAGCTGGGAAGCTCTGCTACCACGCGCGCTGGTATGCAGGCGCTCATCAAGCTCGTGGACTGGATGCGCACGCCGGTGGAGGAGATGCTCGAAAAGTCCCGCCGCTTTGAGGCGCCCGAGCGCATCGGCACCATGGCTGACAAGGCCCGCACGGTGCTTTCGGTGTGCAACAACATGGGCGAGGGCTGGTTGCTCACGGCCGAGATGCTCGACCTGATCGATCACGGTGCGCCCAACATCATCTGCACGCAGCCCTTCGCGTGCCTGCCCAACCACGTGGTGGGCAAGGCCGTGATCAAGGAGCTGCGCCGCCAGCATCCCGAGAGCAATATCGTCGCGGTGGACTACGACCCCGGCGCGTCCGAGGTCAACCAGCTCAACCGTATTAAGCTCATGATCAGCGTGGCTAAGGAAAACATGCGCGCCGGCAAGGGCTTTAAGCTTGAGAAGGTGGCGCCGCTCGCGATGGACGAGGTCACCGGTCAGATGCGTGCCCACGACGGCTGTGCGAGCTGCGGATCTGCCAGTGAGGAGGCCGTTGCATCGGTCGCTGAGCGCCTGGGACGCGGCATTAAGAAGTAGCTGGCCTGCTTTGGGCTAGATATGAGGCAAACGGGTGGTGGCCGTACCGGCTACCACCCGTTTTTGCTGGACATATGTTGCGCAAATGACCTTGCTACAGCCTTCCGTGGGCTTGCCCGATTTCTGGGCCGGTTCGGGCTTTGAGGACAAGTTACTGCAGGCCCAAGGCGATTTTTCGCTCAACGCAGGCCAGCACAGTGTGACCTATCTGCCAAACGACGAGACGACCGCTACGGTCTACCCATCGCCACCTACGAGATGGAAGCCGAGAGTACATCTACCGCGTGTACAAGTACGAGCTGTAGCGCTGCGCTTAGGTTTGACCAATGGAGTATGAAAACACGCCGTTCGCCGTTGCCCCCTCCGCGAGTGGCAGCCATATGGTTTGATGTTAGAAACATATAGTTGTCGCCAGCCTGCTGGCGACGTTCCCCCTAATATCGGAGGTTCCAGGTATGTTTCACGCTCCGTTAAACAACTATCGGTTGGGCTAACATGGGTCGCCGTGCTATTTTGATAACCCTTGCAGTGGTCTGCTTGGCTGTGCTCCTGGGCGTTACAGGGCTGTTTGCTATAAGCCGAGAAACGTCCTATATGCGGGAATGCGCTTCCGAAGGGTTTGCCATTGACGGTTACTATCGGGACGACAAGACGAGTCTGGAAACCCTGGCCTTTCTTGAAGAGGATAACCATCGGTGGCAACTGGTCGACAAAGACGGCAGCTGCGTTGACGGGCAGTTTAAGCGTACGGACGATCCCAATATCCTGGTATTAAAGAAGGAAAACGGCGAAGAATTCGGCACGGTTCACGTTGCATATATATCGCGCCGACGCAATCAAGGGCAGATTTACCTAATTAGAAATACTAAGGTGACCCGATTTTATCTTGTGAGCACCGATCCGGCGTTTACGGTGGAGTCTGGTGATGTCGATGCGGACGTCTGATTCACGGCAATAAAACAGCGAGCGGGGCGCGGACGTGAACTACGTCCCGCTTTTTGCATGTGCCTGCGTCGCGTCTGAGCCTCGCCGCGACTTGCGCCTGTGCGCGGGAGCCATCCCATGCTCCGCATTACTCCACATCAAACTCCACACGATCGAGTTCGGGCACATTGAGGTTGATGAGCTTGCGGGCGACGTGACGGTCGTGTGCCCCAAGCGCCTCGCTTGTCGTCACATGGGCGACAATCTCGCGCTCGACGATGCCCTCCTCGTCGCCTTCGGTGGTCGAGGTTTCGACGGCGACGGTGTAATCCTTAAAGCCCGGCAGCACCGCGGCAAGCTCGCGCGTGGTCTCGGTGACGCCGTAGCCGTCCTGCACGCCGGCCTGCGCCGAGCCAATGGAGCCCGCCGTCATTACGATGCAGGGGATGGCAAAGATCGCCGTGCCCACGATAATGCGGCGGCGCACCTTGCGTGACAGCTCATCGACCTCGGCATTTTCCTCGGCTGTCACAATGCCGTCGCCGTTCAGGTCGCGCTTGAGCGGCACGCGCAAAAGAAGCAGCACGGCTTCGGCAGCCAGTGCGATAAAGACCACGTTGATGCCAAACTCATAAAACGCCGAGAGAAACAGTGACCCGCTTGCGATGGCGATGCCGTAGCCCGCCGCGCACAGGGGCGGCATGAGCGCGGTCGCCACGGCCACGCCGGCGATGAGCGTGGCGGGTTCCTGGTCGCGCGAGTTGCCCAGGCCGCCCGCAAAGCCGCCCGCGAGCGCGACGGCAAGGTCCCACACAGTCGGTGTCGAATTGTCGATGATGGCGGCCGTGGTGGTGCCAAGGGGCGAGAGCTTAAAGTACAACGTGGACGTGACCAGGCAAAAGGCCATTTGCAGCGCAAGGCCGGCGACGGCTTCGACGGTAATCTCGCGGTCGAGCGTGGCGATGCCATATGCCATGGCAAGGACCGATCCCATAAGCGGGCAGATGAGCATGGCGCCCACGATGGCAATGTCCGAGTCGATATCGAGGCCGATGCTCGCGATAAGCATGGCGATGATGAGGATGCACAGGTGAGAGCCGGTCAGGCGCGCCCCGTTTACAAAGCGCTTGCGAATTACGTGGTAGGGCGCGCGACCCTCGCGAATGTTGAATGCGCGCTTGAGGAAGCGGCCGGCGTTCTCCATGACCTCACTATGGGCAGGGTGGATGCCGTGGCGCCGGTGATGGCGTTCGCGTAGTCGCTTGATCTGTTGTTTGTCGAGTTCCATGTCCACCTCGTTCCAGCGCGGTCCGCGCAACGCGCCCGTTGTCCTAACTCTACACCGTGGCGGGCGGGGTGTCTGTTGGATGCGGAATCCGATAGGGCGGATGACGCGGGAGCAAATGCAAATCACAGGCTCAATTCCATCCCGCGGGAATATGATGCACCAGCTCCTTCAAATTTGACGAAACTGTGAAGCACGAGAGCGTGAATTTCAAAAAAACGCTGGTCGCCAATGTTGCGCAACAGAATTCAAAAATCGACAGCTACTGTTTGATACGTATGGATACATCCGTGTCAAAGGGAGAAAGCCATGGCAAACTACAGTCCACAACACTTTGAGCCTCGGGCCAAGGCCGTCAACGTCAAGGGCGTTGCCAACCGCGCCGTCGCAACCGTTTTGACGGCGGGCCTCATCGCTCAGCCGCTCATGTCGCCGCTGGCGGCAATCGCCGCACCGTCAACCGATAACGGCGATTCTGTTCAGGGGG
>USKL01000115.1 GCA_900555225.1 uncultured Collinsella sp. | reverse complement strand
CCCGCAAAGCCGAGGCGGCGCTGGCCGACGAGCGCGCGACTGTCGAGCGCCGTGCCGCTAACCTGACGGCCGCCGATGAGGCGGCGCTAGGCAGCGACGTGCTCGGCAGCCGTGCCTATGCCGAGGAGCTGGCCGACCGCGAGGCCGAGGAAGCCGCCGCGCAGGCAGCAGAAGCCGAAGTCGCGGAAGCCGCCGAGTCCGAGCTCGACGAATACGGCATCGCCATCGAGGGTGCCGACCAGGAGACGGCTTCAGCTCAGGATGCCGCTTCGCCTGCCCCAGCCGAGCCCCGCATCGCCCGCGTTCTCGAGGTCGGCTGCGGCACGGGCTGCATCTCGCTCTCCCTTGCCTGGGAGCGCCGCGGCCACGTTACCTGCACCGCCACCGATATCGAGCCGCGCGCTATCGATCTGGCCACCAAAAACCGCGACGCGCTCGGTCTCACATCCGATGAGGTCGTCTTTAGCCTCACCAACCTGGTGAGTTCCATTCCCCGCGAAGAGTGGGGTACCTTTGATGTGCTTGTCTCCAATCCGCCCTACATTCCGACCGACGTCATGCGCTCACTGCCGCATGAGGTCAAGGACTTCGAGCCCGACCTGGCGCTTGAGGGCGGCGCCGACGGCCTCGATATCTTCCGCCGCCTGCTCAATGCGGCGCCCTACATGTTGCGCGCCGGCGGCCTGTTTGCCTGCGAGCTCTACGAGGGCGCCCTCGATGCCGCGGCCGAGCTCTGTCGTCAAGCGGGTCTGTCGGACGTGTGCATCGTCCGCGACCTCACCGATCGCCCCCGCATCGTCCGAGCCATCGTCACCGAGCCCAAACAGCGCCAGTAATATTTATTAACTGGTTAGCAAAAATTATAAAGTAGTTTATAATTAGGACGGCTGAAAGAGGTCGGCCCATGCAACCTCCTACCTTTCGGGAAATCATTGCCCTACTCAAGCACGATGGATTCGTGAAGGTCGCGCAAGTCGGTAGTCATGCTAAGTATGTTTCTGGCGATCGTGTTGTCACCGTGAACGGCTCTGGTGGTGATCGACCAAAGAAGGGCACGTGGGCAAGTATTCGTCGCCAAGCTGGATGGTAGTTGGAGGCAAAATGAGGCAGCGATTTACCTATGACTGCGTTCTCATAAAAGAAGACGACGGTTACTGCGCCAGCTTCCCGCAGCTTCCCGGCGCCTTTGCCGATGGCGATACGCGCGAAGAAGCGATTACCCATGCCACCGAGGCGCTGATGGCGTTTTTGGCCGACGACCTCAACAACGGTTTGACTCCGGCAGGGTACGAACGCTCGGCCGAGGTCGTGGCCCTTTCAGTCGAAATCGACCACGAGGACGCTCGGGAAGCGGCGTGCCGAACATTTAAAGATGCAGCGCTGGACCTCAAAGTCTCCGCTCCGCGGATTACCGCGCTGGTCAAAGCCGGAAAACTCGATGTTGAACTCGTCGACGGCCGTCGGATGATAACGATAGACAGCATCGAGCGCTACGCCGCCCAAAGATGCCACGCCGGCAGGCCAAAGAAGTTCGTCGCAGTCCAATAACCCCCTCACTTTCACCGACTACTAGAGCCGCTCACCAAACCAACATGCGCTCTGGGCAAATAGGCTGAATGTTTCGTGCGAGAATGCCCCTCAGTAAACAAACTTTCACCAGAGCGTAAGGGGCTGGCATACACATGCAGACGGTCTATCGGGTATACGAGGGAACGCGCGAGCCGCATCGGCTCGCCTTCTCGGACGCCGTACCCCAAGATACAAGCGAATTCCCATCGTGGCCGCGCGATCCGCAGGCTGTCGTCAATGGCACCGCGGTCCCTGCGCTCGGTACCGGCTACCGCCGCATCTTTACCCTCAAGCAGCGCAAGCTCACCCAAACGGTCGCCTGGCTGGTTGATAATGCCGAAGCACTCGACCGCTATGGCGTGGATATCCCCGAAGAGGCTCGCGTACTCGCGCGACGATGCTGGCCGGGAGCCCTGACTATCGTGGTCAAGGCGGCCCCCTGCGTGCCGACCTTTATGCGCGCCGCCGACGACACGGTGGCACTTCGCGCTTCGGCCTCGCCCGTGGTGCAAGCGCTCATCCGCGCCTGCGGCAGCCCTCTTGCCTGCACCAGCGCCAACACGCATGGCGCGCCCGCGCCGGCAAGTTTTGTCACGGTGGAGGAGCGCATCCTGGAGGGGGTCGATGTTGCCGTCGACGCCGGCGAGACCCCGTGTCGCGACGCCTCGACCATCGTGTCGTTCCAGCACGGCGGGCTCCAGATCCTGCGCCAAGGCGCACTTCCCGCATCAGAGATCGAACGGGTCCTGTCCGACCCGATGCAATAGAAAGGTGTAAGCGATGTCGTTGAATCTGGGCAGCCTGGGCATGGAAGATGCCTCGTTTAACTTTGGCGGTTCCTACATCATGGCGCTCGACTGCGGCACCACCTCGGTACTTGCGACCATCGTCGACGAGTACGGCTGCATCGTCGCGCAGGCACGTCGTAGCGTCAAAACCAGCTTCCCGCGTCCCGGTTGGATAGAGCAAGACCCCATGGAGGTGCTTGCCAGCCAGATCGGCGTGATGATGGAGGTCCAGTTTAAGAGCGGCATCCATTCTGACCGCATCGCCGCCATCGGTATCTCCAACCAGCGCGAGACCACGGTGGTGTGGGACCGCATAAGCGGCCAACCCATCTATAACGCCATCGTGTGGCAATGCCGTCGCACCGCACCTCTGATCGACGAGCTGGTCGAGCGGGGCGCAGAAGAGCTGGTGCGCTCCCGCACGGGACTCACGCTCGATCCGTATTTCTCGGCTTCCAAGGTGCAGTGGATCCTCGACAACGTCGACGGTGCGCGTGAGAGCGCGGCGGCGGGCGACCTCATGTTCGGCACCATCGATACCTGGCTCATCTACAACCTCACCGGCAGTCAGGTCTTTGCCACCGACTACACCAATGCCAGCCGCACGGCGCTCTTTAATATCCATACGCTCGATTGGGACGACGACCTGCTGGCGCTCTTTGACGTTCCACGTTCCATGATGCCCGAGGTTCGTTGGAGCTCGGGCGACTACGGCCGCGTCGCGAGCGACATCATGACCAACATGCCGCCCATCATGGGCGTGGCGGGCGATCAGCAGGCGTCGCTGTTCGGCCACTGCTGCTTCCATCCCGGCCAGACCAAAAACACCTATGGCACGGGTTGCTTTATGCTCATGAACACCGGCGACGAGGTCGTCGAATCCAAGAACGGTCTGGTCTCCACGATCGGTATCGCCGCGGACGGCAAGATCAGCTATGCGCTCGAGGGTTCTATCTTTGCCGCCGGCTCAACCATGAACTGGCTGCGCAACAACATGGGCATCATCTCGAGTGTGAGCGAGTCCGCGCAACTCGCCGCTTCGATCAACGACAACGAGGGCTGCTACTTCGTCCCCGCCTTCGCTGGCCTGGGCGCTCCCTGGTGGGACCCGCGTGCCCGCGGTATCGTGTGCGGCCTGACCGGTGCCTCGAGTCGCGCGACCATTGTGCGTGCGGCCTGCGAGTCCATGGCCTACCAGAGTTATGACGTGCTGCGCGCCATGGAGCAGGACGTGGGACTTTCGATTGAGCGCCTGTCCGTCGATGGCGGCGCCTCACGCAACGAGTTCATCATGCAATTCCAGGCCGACCTGCTGGATATCCCCGTGCTGCAATGCGAGACGGTGGAGACCACGGCAATCGGTGCCGCGTACTTGGCGGGTCTTGCTGTCGGCTATTGGGAAGACCTTGAAGAGCTGGAGCAAAATGCCCAGATCGTTAGGACCTTCCTTCCCCATATGTCCGCCGAGCGTCGCGAGCAAAACCTTGCGGGCTGGCGTGATGCAGTCAAGCGCTCGCTCAGTACCGCACAGTAGGGCTGCGATGGGCTGCTCGATACAACAAACCGCTAAACTTATGCACGGCGCGCGGCAACAACATCGCCATGCGCCTTGTCAGCAAGGCCATCTTCCGGCCGCAACGAAAGGGGCAATCAACCCATGACCGTCACCTACGATACGTCCCGTGTGACCCTTGTCGATCACCCGCTCGTCCAGCATAAGCTGTCGATTCTGCGCGACAAAAACACCGGCACCAACCAGTTCCGCCAGCTCGTGCGCGAACTCGCACTTTTTGACGGCTACGAGGCCATGCGCGACCTGCCCATGGAAGACGTCGAAGTCGAGACCCCCATCACCACCGCAACGTTTAAGCAGCTCGCCGGCAAAAAGCTCGCCATCGTTCCCATTCTGCGTGCAGGCCTTGGCATGGTCGATGGCATCCTCGACTTGGTACCCTCCGCTCGCGTGGGCCACATCGGTATGGAGCGCGACGAGGTTACCCACGAGCCGCACGAGTATTACTGCAAGATGCCCAAGGATATCGACCAGCGCATCTGCCTGGTCGTCGACCCCATGCTCGCCACGGGCGGTTCGGCCGAGATGGCCATCAGCTACCTGCGCGAGCGCGGTGTCAAGGACATCCGCATGCTGTGCATCGTCGCTGCCCCCGAGGGCCTCAAGTCGCTGACCGAGAAGGACCCAGATGTGCATATCTATACCTGTGCTATCGACGACCATCTCAACGAGGCTGCCTACATCGTTCCCGGCCTGGGCGACGCCGGCGATCGCATCTACGGCACGCTCTAGTCGCTGGGCTAAGACGGCCGCGGCTGCAAATAGGAAGAAATGGTGCGCGCGGGCAAGTAGAAGACGCCTGTGCGCACCTTTAGTTAATGGACGTTTTGCCCCGCAGGGTTCGAGAAAAACGTATTACCGTACCTGCGGCATAAAGAAGGTCTTAAGAAAACGAACAGGTGCGTATTAACCGATGCTTTTTCGGTTGTACTTTAGCGATTGGCTCGTACAATAGTCACCAATGTTTGGCGGGAACTGTCCTGTGAGGCGATAAAAAAGGAAAGTGAGGACGCCAGTGTTTCAGATAGCCGATCTGCTCGCTATCGTTGCAGGTGCCATCGCGGGCGCGATTGCCTTCCTTCCCTTTGTCTTTACGCTCAAGCCGGTTCTTGACGATAAGCAGAATGCGGACATGCTCAAGGGTATGGTGAGTCTGGCGGTCTCGGCAATCGCTCTGCTCGTCTTTACCTTGGTTGTGTTTGTGTTGTTCGGAGAGGCATTTCGCATGTTCCTCCTGGGCGAGGCGATCGGCTTCGTGGCCTTTATGGCCGCCTGCGCGGTTCGCGTCGCCAAGGCGCTACGAGATCCTCATGAGGTCGAAAGGTAAGTCGTGGAAATTTTTGAAAAGCTGCCTGATGAGATTAATCATCTGGTCAGCGAGTTCAGCTCCACCCCTGTCGTGGGCGATCTGAGCTGCGGCATCACGCAGTACTCGTTTTGGCTGATCGTCTCCACGATCGTGCTCCTGATCGTCCTGGCCGTGTTCAAGAAGAAGCAGACTTTGGTTCCCAAGGGCTTCTTCGTCAACGGTTTCGAGTACATCATCGAGTACGTCGAGAACGATATCGGCAAGGGCGTCGTGGGTGAGAACTGGAAGAAGCACTTCCCGTTCCTGTGCTCGCTTTTCCTGTTCATCCTGATCAATAACATGATCGGCCTGATCCCGGGAATGAAGCCCGGC
>USKL01000114.1 GCA_900555225.1 uncultured Collinsella sp. | reverse complement strand
GGGCGGCCACGGTTCCAGCCCCGAGATCTGCATCGACCCCATCACGGCCGGCGTCCATGTGCATCTGGCGCTTCAGGAGCTCATCTCCCGCGAGGTGCCGGCGGCCAAGGAGGTCGCACTGACTGTCGGTAAGTTCGCCGGCGGTCAGGCCGCAAATGTCATCCCCGACACTTGTGTGCTCGAGGGAACGCTGCGCGGCTTCGACGTCGAGCTCATGGAGCACCTCAAGACCCGCATCGCGGAGGTCGTCAAAGGTGTTGCCACGACCTATCGTACGCCGGCGACTATCGAGACGCTCTCGGATGTTCCCCCGCTCGTACTCGATGACGATATGACGCAGGCGTCGCTTGGCTACGTGGGCGCGGTGCTGCCCAAGTCCGCCTTCTTGCCACTGTTCCACGCCATGGCGAGCGAGGACTTCGCGTTGATCTCGAGCGAGATCCCGAGTGCGTACTTTACCGTGGGCGCTGCCGCGACTGATACGGACAAGCATTTTGCTCAGCACCATCCCAAGGCACGCTTTAGCGATGCCGAGCTTCCCCTTGGCGCCGCGGCTTACACGGCGGTCGCTTTGGGCTATATCGCTGACCACCGGTAGCACCCAACCTTGCCTTTCAAGCCTGTGGGCATGGCCATAAGGCCTATGCCCTTGTCTTTCAAGGCAATCTTGGGCACCGTGGGCGCCATCGTCTCGGGCGTGCTGTTCGATGCCACGGGCTCCTTTGTGAGCACCTGGATTGTGTGCCTGGCGTGCTCTGTGGTCATGCTGGCGTTCTTGCTGGCGTCTGAGCCCATCGCCGCCAAGTTGCGCGCAAGCGTGGCGGGGGAGTAGACGTCCGTCGCTCTTTGCTGTTCGCCCCGCTCTGTCCGTGGCCGCCTAGGAAGCCGAATGGATGCTCGTACCATCATTCGGTTTCCAAGGCGGTCACGGGCCTACGAAATGATCCGTTTTCCTCCGTCCCCAACAGATCACGTGATCCGAAGGGGACGGAGGAAAACGGATCACAAACAGCGGCGGCGCATCTGGCCGAACGAGCCCCCATACCCTCGTTCGGTCAGACGCGCCGCCGCGTTGCTGCTTTGTGCCGTATAATGTCCACTACCTATGACGCGATACAAAAGAAAGGTGTTTGCCCATGCAGGCACAGAAGGCGGAGGGAACCCGCGACCTTATCGGCGCCGAGATGCGCGCCTGGCAAAAGATGCAGCAGATTGCGGCCGGCGTGTTCGAGCCGTTTGGTTTTAAACCCATCGAGACGCCCGCGATCGAGCAGGTTGACGTGTTTGTCCACGGTATCGGCCAGTCGACCGACGTCGTGCGCAAGGAAATGTTCCGCGTGTTCAGCGGTGCCAACCTGGAGCGCGTCTTTACCGAGGGCACCGACACCAAACTCAAGCCCAAGCAGCGCCTGGCACTTCGCCCCGAGGGCACGGCCGGCGTGGTGCGCGCCGTCGTCGAGAACAATCTGGTGCCCCAGGGCTCCACGCCGTTTAAGGCTTACTACGCCGAGGCCATGTTCCGCGGCGAGCGTCCCCAGAAGGGCCGCCTGCGCCAGTTCCACCAGGTGGGCATCGAGTGGCTCGGCGCTCCCGATCCGGCGGCAGACGCCGAGTGCATCATCATGCTCATGGAGTTCTACAAGCGCCTGGGCTTCGATCTTTCCAAGCTTCGTCTGCTCATCAACTCGATGGGTGACGCCCAGTGCCGTCCGGCTTATCGCGAGCAGGTTAAGCAGTTCATCCTCGATCACGCCGACGAGATGTGCGATGAGTGCCGCGAGCGCGCCGAGCTCAACCCGCTGCGTGCCTTCGACTGCAAGAACGACCACTGCCGCGAGATCATGGCCGAGGCTCCGCTGATGGGTGACAACCTGTGCGATGAGTGCCGCGAGCACTACGAGCAGGTCAAGCGCTATCTGGATGCCGCCGGTATCGAGTATGTCGAGGATCCCACCTTGGTGCGCGGCCTGGACTACTACACCCGTACTGTCTTTGAGGTCGAGGCCCCTGGCGCCGGCGTCGGCTCCATCGGCGGCGGCGGCCGCTACGATGGCCTGGTCGAGCTCGAGGGTGGCAAGCCCACGGCGGGCGTCGGCTTTGCTGTCGGTTTTGAGCGCGCCCTGCTGGCCCTGCAGGCCTTTGGCAGCGATTTGGGTGCCGATGAGGCCCCGTGCGTCTATGTCGCCAACGCCGGCAAGGAGCTGCGTCAGAACGTCTTTGCCATTACGCAGGAGCTTCGCGCCGCAGGTATCGTGACCGAGGCCGACTATCAGGGTCGTTCGCTCAAGGCCCAGTTTAAGCAAGCCGATAAGGTAGGCGCCAAGCTCATCTTGGTCCTGGGTGGCGACGAGCTTGCCGCCGGCAAGGTCAAAGTGCGCGACATGCAGAGCCATGACGAGGTGCTCGCCGATCTGGACAACGTCGTCGAGGCGGTTCGCGAGCGCCTGTAGCGCATCTTTTTGAGCTTCGGGCCTGCTAACGTGCCCTGCTCATGGAGAGCGATTGTTACGGGGGTGTTTCGCTTTTATGCGGAATGTCCCCGTTTACGTATGCCGCCCACCGAGAAATACGACCATTTAGGGCAAAAACCTTTGCAATGCAGAAAATACTTTTGTGTGGTAAAGCGCAATCAGTGTCGAAAGTATTTCTCAAGCGCCTATAATGAATACCGCATGTTACGTGCATAGAAGGAGGAATGGGAGGAAACGTGGCTGAGAACCTAAGCAACCAGTCTGTACCCGAAGCCGCGGCGCGCGTCGCTGCCGTGGTCAACCGCCTCGTTAACCGAATCGGCTCGAATGCCGAGTCCAGGGAGCGTCTCGCCGAGATCGAGATCCCCGAGGAGCTGCGCGACAATCTGGCGCTGTTCTTGCGCCTGGAGCGCCGTGTGCTTAGCGAGTATGATCCCGAGATCGCGGACCTGTTCGACAAGATTTTGACAGCCGAGATTGTGGTCAATGCCGGCAACCCCGGTACCTGCGCTGCCGACGAAGCCGTCGACGAGCAGGGCGTGCCCACCGCCGACGAGCCCACTGCCGTGGCATTTCGTGAGGTCGTCGATTTGATCGACAGCCTGCCGCTCGATAAGCAGCAGGTCATCGTTCGCGCCTTTACGAGCTTTTTCCATCTGGCAAACCTGTCGGAGGAGAACTACCGTGTGGCGCAGCTGCGCGAGCGCGAGGCCGGTGCGTCGACCGATACCGAGGTCGATCCTGCCAACGAGCTTACCGTTGCCTATCACCAGCTGGTGAATGAGCTGGGTGTCGAGGGTGCCAACGAGCTGCTCGACAAGCTCGAGTTCCACCCTGTCTTTACCGCACATCCCACCGAGGCCCGTCGTAAGGCCGTCGAGGGCAAGATCCGCCGTATCTCCAACCTGCTGGAGGAGCGTCCGCGTCTGGGCGGCTCCGACCTGGTGGAGAACGAGCGCCATATGCTGCAGGAGATCGACGCCCTGGTGCGTACGAGTCCCATCGCGCTCAAGAAGCCCACGCCGGTCGAGGAAGCCGATACCATCATCGACATCTTCGATAACACGCTGTTCGACGTTATCCCCGTTATCTATCGTCGTTTTGACGATTGGGTGCTGGGCGACAAGGCCGGTACTGTGCCGCCGCTGTGCCCGGCGTTCTTCCATCCCGGCAGCTGGATCGGTTCCGACCGCGACGGTAACCCCAACGTCACCGCCAAGGTGAGCCGTGAGGTCGCCGCCAAGTACTTTACGCACATGGTGCTCAAGCTCGAGGACAAGTGCCGCCACATCGGCCGCAACCTCACGCTCGAGGCTACCTACAGCAAGCCTTCTGCCGAGCTCATTAACCTGTGGAACCATCAGGTCGAGATGAGCCCTCGTTACACGGCCCGCGCCGAGCTGATCTCCGAGCACGAGCCGCATCGCGCCGTCATGCTCGTCATGGCCGACCGCCTGAACGCCACCGTGCGCCGCATCACCGACACCATGTACCACAGCGCCGACGAGTTCCTGGATGACCTGCGCGTCGTCCAGCGTTCGCTTGCTGCCTGCGGTGCCGTCCGTGCCGCCTACGGTCCGGTCCAAACCATCATCTGGCAGGTCGAGTCCTTCGGCTTCCATATGGTCGAGATGGAGTTCCGTCAGCACTCCGTGGTGCACGCCCGCGCCCTCAAGGATATCCACGAGAACGGTATCCATGGCGACCTGCAGCCCATGACGCGCGAGGTCATCGATACCTTCCGCGCTATCGGTTCCATCCAAAAGCGCTACGGCAAGAAGATGGCGCACCGCTACATCATCTCGTTTACCAAGAGCGCCCAGCATGTGGCCGACGTCTTTGAGCTTGCCCACCTGTCCTTTGCACACGAGGAGGATGTCCCCGAGCTCGACGTGATCCCGCTGTTCGAGCAGCTCGAGGACCTCGAGGGCTGCGTCGACGTGCTCGACCAGATGCTTACGCTGCCTGTGGTGCAAAAGCGCCTTGCCCAGACCAACCGCCGCATGGAGGTCATGCTGGGCTATTCCGACTCCTCCAAGGATGCCGGTCCTACCACGGCCATGCTCGCGCTGCACTCCGCGCAGGAGCGCATTGCCAAGTGGGCCGAGAAGAACGATATCGACCTGGTGCTCATGCACGGTCGCGGCGGTGCCGTTGGCCGTGGCGGCGGCCCGGCCAACAAGGCCGTGCTGGCGCAGCCCAAGGGTTCGGTCAACTGCTTCTTTAAGCTCACCGAGCAGGGCGAGGTCATCTTTGCCCGTTACGGCAACCGCACGCTGGCTCAGCGCCATGTTGAGTCCGTTGCCGCCGCAACGCTTTTGCAGTCGGCCCCGAGTGTCGAGAAGACCAACACAGAGACCACGCAGAAGTTCTGGGATATGGCCGAGAAGCTTAACGCTGCAAGCCACGAGCGCTATCTGGACCTGCTGAACACCGAGGACTTTACACCGTGGTTCTCGACCGTGACGCCGCTGACCGAAGTCGGTCTGCTGCCGATCGGCTCCCGCCCGGCCAAGCGTGGCCTCGGCGCCAAGTCGCTCGACGACCTGCGTACCATTCCGTGGATCTTCAGCTGGAGCCAGGCACGCATTAACCTGGCCGCTTGGTATGGCCTGGGCACCGCCTGCGAGCAGCTGGGCGACCTTGACCAGCTCAAGGCTGCCTACCAGGAGTGGCCGTTCTTCCGCACCTTTATCGACAACATCGAGATGTCGATCGCCAAGACCGATCAGCGCATCGCCAAGATGTATCTGCACCTGGGCGATCGCCAGGATTTGTCCGAGAAGGTCTTCACCGAGATGCAGCTCACGCGTAAGTGGGTCCTTGCCATCGTCGGTGACGAGTGGCCGCTGCAGCGCCGCCGCGTGCTCGGCTGCGCCGTCCGCGTCCGTAACCCCTATGTCGACGCCCTGTCCATCGCCCAGGTCCGCGCCCTTCGCGAGGTGCGTATGAACCAGGATGAGATGGCCGAGGAGAAGAAGGCCGAGTACATGAGCCTGATTCTTTCGACTGTGACCGGCGTCTCGGCAGGATTGCAGAACACGGGGTAATCGATAGCCCTGTAGTCGTCCGGGCCCGCCATTAGTTTACTTTTAGGCACGTCCTCGGACATGCAAGAAGCCCTCGCTGCGCACTTCGTGCGGCGAGGGCTTCTTGCGTCCTGCGGAGTGT
>USKL01000113.1 GCA_900555225.1 uncultured Collinsella sp. | reverse complement strand
AACCCAGCCGCCCAGTCGGGCGCCGCGCGCGAAGTTGCCGAGCGCCTGCAGCGCTTTTTGGATATGACCGCGCGCGCATCCCAGTTTGACTTAGTGCTGACCGAGCGCATGGGACATGCCAAGGAACTTGCCGCACGGGCCCAAGGCTACCGCACGGTTATCGCACTCGGCGGCGACGGCGTGATCCACGAGGTCGTCAATGGCTTGATGGCGCAAGAAGAGGCGGTCCGTCCCGCCCTTGCCGTCCTACCCGTGGGATCCGGCAACGATTTTGCCCAAACGCTCGATATCGACGATTTCTCCGGCAAAGATTTTGGCGCGCTGCTCACCTGCGAGCTGCGGCGTCAGGACATCGGGCGCATTCGCTCGTGGAGCCCCGCGAGCGGCAGCGGCGAGGCTGCCGTTGAGTACTACGATCAGACGCTTTCGGTCGGCATCGATGCCGCCATCGGCCTGGGCACCACCGAGCTGCGCAAAAAGACGGGTCTCACCGGCGCTCCGCTCTACACTCTCTCGGGACTTGAGCAGTTTGGTCTGCGCTATCGCAACTACCCCATGACGGTCAGCTTTGACGGCGCGCCCGCCGAGCGCGTGCGGGCGATTATCATGGCCATCCAGCTGGGGCCCACCTATGGCTCTGGCTATCGCATCTGTCCCAACGCCGACCCGTGCGACGGCATACTCGACGTTTGCTACGCCTGCGGCCCCGTCCCCCGTGCGGTCGCCCTGCCCATGTTCCTTTCGGCCAAGGACGGCCACCATACCAAGCTGCCACCGGTTCGCACGCGCCGCTGCCGTCATGCCGAGTTCACGTTCGAGGAGCCCGACTACCCCATTCAGGCCGACGGCGAGCCCATCGTCGCCTCGCGCATCGAGGTCGACGTCCTTCCCGCCGCTCTCGAAGTCTGGCACCCAACCCGCTAACCCCACCTAAGTTGCGGTGAAATAGGGACTGTTTATGCATCTAAAGCCGCAAAACAGTCCCTATTTCACCGCAACTTATTGATAAGATCATTCCTCCCCGCCCAGCTTGCGACGGTTGGCCTTTTTAATGGCGTTGAAGTGTTTGTCGTTGAGCCTGCGCTGGCGCGATCGCTGTGGCACTTTGGTCTTGACGCGGCGGCGCGGCGGACGCCCGCGACGCTCAAGCTCAGCGCGCAGCTTACGTAGGCAGCTGCTACGGTTTTGGAACTGACTGCGGCTCTCGCGCGCCATCACGACAATCCCCGAAGGGATATGTTTCATGCGTACCGCCGAGTCCGTCGTGTTCACGCCCTGTCCGCCCGGACCCGTCGCGCGAAACACCTGCACCTCGCAATCGCGCGCCAACTCCTCGGCCGACATCTCGGCATAGCGCGCATACTCGCGCCATCCCATCTTATTCTCATCCATATCAACACCTCCCCTCATACAAAAAATGCGACAAAGGGACAGTCCCTTTGTCACATCGCATACCAATCGCTTGTGTTGCGCGCTTAGGCGAAGGTGATCTCGCCGTTCTCGCAGTCCATATCGGCGATACGTGCCAGGCTCTCAACGCGGAAGCCGCGCTTACGGAGCTTATCGCCGCCGCCCTGGAAGCCCTTCTCAACGGCGATGCCAATGCCGGCAACTTCGGCGCCCGCAGCCTCGCAGATCTTGATAAGGCCCTCAAGCGCGCAGCCGTTGGCCAGGAAGTCGTCGATAATCAGGACCTTGTCGCCCTCGGACAGGAAGCGCTTACCCACAATGACCGGGTACTCCTTCTGCTTGGTAAAGGAGTAGATGGTCGTGGCATACTGCTCGCCGTCGAGGTTGATGGACTGCGCCTTCTTGGCAAAGACCACCGGCACGCCGCCAAAATGCTGAGCCGCGATGCAAGCCATGCCAATGCCCGAAGCCTCAATCGTCAGGATCTTGTTGATCTCGACACCCTCGAACAGTCGGGCCCACTCGGCGCCCATGTGGTCGAACAGCTCAACGTCGCATTGGTGGTTGAGGAAGGCATCAACCTTAAGGACGTTACCGGCCTTTACGATGCCGTCATGGCGAATACGATCCTCAAGCTCCTGCATGGCGCAACCCCTTCTCGCGGCAACGATACCGCGCGATTAATAAACGTTGTTCGATAGTCTACCACGGACCGACCCCCGCCCGTCCCACAAGCCGCATCGCACCACAAACCAGTCTTTTTGGGACGGCGCGAATCGTGGCAGACAGCCTCCCAACACGCTAATGGCGGGCGCGCATCTTCACCAAACGCACCATGGCAAGCGCAAAGCCCACAGCGGCCACAGCCATCAACACATAGAACACCGAACGGAAACCAAACAGGAACACATCCGGACGTCCTGCAACAAAACTGGTCACGGCCTCGCCCATCGCCACGCTCATCTGTCCATACAGGATATTCGACGCCACCGTAATGCCGAGTGCCATACCCGCATAACGCGCCAGGCTACCCAGACTACCCGCAAAGCCAAGTGCCTCGCGCGGAGCCGAGCCCATGTACAGCGAGTTGTTGGGGCTCTGGAAAATCGACGTACCGCACGACATAAATGCGACGCAGCACACGATCACAGGGATAGAAGAGTGCTCGTCGAGCGTGCTTACTGCAAAGAGACCGCACACATACACGCCCAGGCCGACCGCCGTGGGACCCTCGCAGCCAACACGGTCCGAAACCGTTCCCGAAAGCGGGCCGATAAAGGCATTCACCATTGGCAGCGCCAAAAAGAGCAATCCGGAAATGTCAGAACCAAAGCCGTGGGCGTCCTGAAAATAGAACGGCAGGATAAACTCGGATGCGCCAATGCCAACGAACACGATGAGCATGCAGGCAAGGTTGATGGTGAAGGCCGAATTTGCAAAGCAGCAACGAGCGGCCTCGATCAGGAACATGGGGCGCTCGCCGGCCTCCGGCTTAACATGCGGCAGCGTGTAGAGCCCCACGATAAACGAGATTACGCCAATAGGCAGGTTGATGAGGAAGATACTCTCCCAGGGAAAGCTTGCCACCAGCATGCCACCGAGCACGGGGCCACACATCATGCCGAGGGCCACGAAGGTCGCGAGAATACCCATGGCACGGCCTCGTTCGCGCGCCGGAAACGACTCGGTGATGATACCCATGTTGTTGGCCATGGCCGCCGCGCAACCGACGCCCTGAACAATGCGTGCCAGGATAAGAACCTCGAGCGAGGACGAAAGGCCGCACAGCAGCGAACCGACCGAAAAGACGATGACGCCCAGCTGGAACACATTCACCTTGCCGCGCACGTCGCCCAGACGGCCAAACGGCAACATAGCCACGCATGTCGCAAGCAGATACACCGAACTTACCAGCTGAATGCGATCGAGGCCCACGCCCAGCTCCTTTTGCATCACGGGCAGCGCCACGGTCACGACGGTCGAATCCAGACACACCATAAACGTCATGATGAGCACGGTAAACAGAATCGCCCACTTGTTCTTGCCATGGGTGTCGCCCTCTAGGGCAATGTGCTCGCGGCGCAGCTGCTCTGCAGTTTTCTCCATATCCATCCTTTCGAGTGGCCCAACGCAAAAAAACGGGGCCCCAATCGCCTGCAAACAGCCGCAATTGGGGTCCCGCCTACGGAATCGGAACGAAAGGTCACCGAAGCTTTCTGCCAGCATCGGCGCCTTGCACGAACGCTAGCCTAGCACTGCTCGAGCGCCTGCTCAAGGTCGGCAATCAGATCGGCCGTGTCCTCGAGACCGCACGACAGGCGCACCATGTCGGCGGAGATGCCACAGGCGATGAGCTCCTCATCGTTCATCTGGCGATGCGTGGCGTTAGCAGGATGCAGGCAGCAAGTGCGGGCGTCGGCCACGTGTGTGGCGATCTGGGCGAGCTTGAGGCTCTTCATAAAGGTCTCGGCCGCCGCGCGACCACCGTTAAAGCCAAAGCTCACAACGCCGCAGGTACCGTTGGGCATGTACTTCTGAGCCAGGTCATAGTACTTGTCGCCCTCCAAACCCGGATAGCTCACGAAGCGTACCTTGGGGTGACTCTGCAGGAACTTGGCAACGGCCAGGCCGTTCTCGCAATGACGCGGCATGCGCACATGCAGGCTCTCGAGCGAGCTGTTCAGGAAGAAGGCCGCCTGCGGGTTCTGCATGGGGCCGAGGTCACGCATGAGCTGAGCGGTTGCCTTGGTAATGAAGGCGCCCTCGCGACCGAACTTCTCGGCATACGTCACGCCGTGGTAGCTCTCGTCGGGCGTGGTGAGACCCGGGAACTTGTCCGCATGAGCCATCCAGTCAAACTGACCGTGGTCGACGATTACGCCGCCCAGGTAGGCAGCATGTCCATCCATGTACTTGGTGGTGGAGTGCGTAACGATGTCGGCGCCCCACTCAAAGGGGCGGCACATCACGGGCGTCGGGAAGGTGTTGTCGACCATCAGCGGCACGCCGTGGTCATGCGCGGCCTTGGCAAAGCGCTCAATATCGAGCACGGCAAGGGCGGGGTTGGCGATGGTCTCGCCAAAGACGAGCTTGGTGTTGGGTTGGAAGGCTGCCTCCAACTCCTCATCGGTGCAGTCGGGGGCAACGAACGTGCAGGTCAGCCCCATACGGCCCATGGTGTGGGCGAGCAAGTTGTACGTGCCGCCATAGATGGCAGAGCTCGCGACTACGTGATCGCCGGCACCGGCCACGTTAAAGATCGCAAGGAAATTCGCGGCCATGCCCGAGCTCGTGAGCATCGCGGCAGTGCCGCCCTCCATCTCGCAGATCTTGGCGGCAACCAGATCGCACGTGGGGTTCTGCAGACGGCTATAGAAGTAGCCCGACTCCTCCAGGTCAAAAAGCTTGCCCATGTGCTCGGACGTGTCGTACTTCCACGTGGTGGACTGGTAGATGGGCACCTGACGCGGCTCGGCATCTCCCGGGTGATAGCCGCCCTGAACACACGTCGTACCGATGGTCTGCTTGCTCATATCTAGCTCCCTTGCCTGGGTTTTAGTTTTATTCGGTTCACGATACCGCTACCCCGCACCCCTCTCAACCCATCCCAAAGGTAGGTTATGTGACTAATTGATCAGGGGTATTTATCTCAAGCCTTGGGCATTTGCTCGATAGATAAAATGAGGCATCCATGAAGCTCTCGATGATTACACGCACCGTCACGGGTACCATAGGCGGGTACACCGTGACCAAGGAGACAACGATGAAGCAAATCAATACGGCCCAGCTCGACATCACCGCCTGTCAGGCTCAGGCTGCCGAGTACCACGCCCGTGGCTTCAACTGCGCACAGGCCGTCGCCTGCACGCTCGCACCTGCCGTCGGACTCGACCCCCAGGTCGCCTTTACCCTCACCGAGGGCTTTGGCGCCGGCATGGGCGGCATGACCGAAACCTGCGGCGCCATCTCGGGCGCTGTGGCCATCATGGGCTTTGTGATGAGCGACGGCATGGAAAACCCCAAGACCAAGGGCCAGACCTACAAGCTGTCGCGCGAAATCGCCAAGCGTTTTGGCGAGAAGAACACGACGACCGTCTGCGGCACGCTCAAGGGCATCGGATCGGATAAGGGTCCGCTCCGCAGCTGCCCTGGTTGCATCGACGATGCCATCGAGATCGCCTGTGATGTGCTAAAGCAGCTTGCCGAGTAAACAGCTGCGACATAAAACGGCGG
>USKL01000112.1 GCA_900555225.1 uncultured Collinsella sp. | reverse complement strand
ACTTGCCGTCATCTGTATCCTCTCGACCATGATCCTCGTCATGCTCGGCTCCACCGCGGGGCTCTACTTCGGCGCGGAGGACGTCGTTCGCACCCTCTCCGCCGAGATGAGCCGTGAGATCGCCGCCGAGGCGCGCGCGGAGTTCTACGCCACCTACGGCAGCCTCTTCTTCCTCGCCCTCGTCCTAAGCACGGTGTTCCTCCTCGCCTCCGTCCTGATGCTCTACTACAAGCAGCTCTCCGAGGGCTACGAGGACGCCGCCCGCTTCGCCGTCATGCAGCGCGTCGGCATGACAAAGCGCGACATCCGCACAAGCGTCAACGCCCAGCTGCGCATGGTGTTCCTCCTGCCGCTGCTCGCCGCCTTCGCCGCCGTGGCCGTCACGGTCTATATCTGCATCTGGCTGCTGGCGCTCTGCGTGTGGATCGTCGCGGCGGCACTCGGGGGCGTGGGCGTAGTTGAGCTCCTGTTTGCCGTAAGCGGCGTCACCATCGGCCACTTCCCGTACGCCCTCGCCTCGGCGGGCGTGGGGCTCGGCCTCGTCGGCGTGGCGCTCTTCGTTGGTGCTGGCGCTTGGGCCGCCTCAAAACAAATTGCGCGCCTCTCGGCGCTCTGGGCGAGGAAGGCCGCCTCGCCCTTCTGGAAGGGTAAGGGCGAGAAGGGCGGCGCTGCCGCGCATCTCGCGGCGTAGAAAGGAGTGAGTACCATGACCAGCGCGAAGAAGATCTACCTCGCCGTGGCGGGCGGGCTCGTTGCCGCGGGTGTTGTCCTCGCGGGCATTGGCTTTATTGCTTCGGGCTTCGACCCGGCCGTGTTCACAACCCAAATCGACACGCGCGACAGCACCATCGTGCTCGGCGGCGTCGAGGTGGACGACCCGATGGGCCTCCCCCTCATCGAGCAGCTCGCCGGAATCGGCGAGGTCGACACCTCCGGCATCACCGCGTCCGAGTCCCCTGCTGCCCCGGAGGCGCCCACCGCTCCCTAAGCATAGCGTGCCCGGACGCCCCGTCCGTCGGGCTGTGCAAGCCTGTGGAACCCGGACCTCAACCCCAACCCAACCGGCCTCGAGCCTGCGTCGATTCGCTCCCCGTCCCGCGCGGGGGCCCATGACGCATACCCAAAATCCATCCGAGGAGAAAGGAACGCAATGACGACAGCCATGCCCCTCCGCCTTCACGGGGTCACGAAGGCGTACCGCGGGAGGACCGTCCTCGGCCCCATCGACCTCGCCCTCGAGGCGGGGCGCGTCTACGGGCTCATCGGCGAAAACGGCGCCGGGAAGTCAACGCTCATCTGTATCGTCACTGGCACCGCCAGCCCCAGCTCGGGCTCGGTTGAGCTGTTCGGCGAGCGCGGCGGGCGCGGGCTTGCCGCCGCCCGGAGGCGTATGGGCTACATGCCCGACGCGAGCTCGGCCTACCCGGGGCTCTCTGCGCGGGAGAATGGATTTGCAACGGTTGCTTAAACATTTTTTACAGGGACAGCCCTGCGTTCCTGAACTCAACTGGGCTCATGTAGACCAGTGTCGAAGGGGCAGTCGCCCCAGTCCGCGTACCAGACCTGTGTGCCGCCGAGGGAATACTTCCTCCAGTAGGGCCAGTGCGGGACGTCCATCCTCTCTTCCTTTCGGGGCGTCAGGCGCCGGGCCCAAGGCCGCACCTGCGCCCCAGCTCCGCCACGAGGGCGTCGTTGTCTCTGACCGAGACGATGGCGTCGCCGTCGTAGGGCGCCTCGATGTAGACGCGGTCGAGCGAGTTGGCCGTCCCCGCCCAGAGCGTCCTGGTGCGCCGGACGCCCCGCACGTGGGCGTAGGGTATCACCGAACGCATCCCAGCGTACACGACGACGAGGCGGTCGCCGTAGAGCTCGAGGCGATTGCTGCGGACGGGAAGGGCAGCCAGGGCCACGAGGGCCGGGATGGGCAGCAGCGCGAGCCAGCCCCATAGGAGCGCGGGACTCGAGCTCAGGAAACACGCGATACACGCCGCGGATAAACCGCCCGCCACAATCACCATGGCCGCTATGAACCACGGGTCTGTCCTGCCGGGGAACACCCGCTCCGGCCGCTCGCCCTTCTCACCCATTACGGCCCTTCCGTCTCTTGCACCCCTCCCGGAACTGTCCGCATCAGTATAGCCAATGCTTTTTCTGATTTGTCGAGAAGCCGGCATTTGGGGCATTTTGGATAGCGAACAGTTCAAACAAGAAGCTGAGAAAATAGAACAAAGCCTGAGTGCCTTGAGAGTTGCCGAGCGCAATGCAGTGATTCCCTTCATGAACGGCGACTTTACCCAATGGGATCTATATCTGGCATCCTCCTCTGAGTATGCGATGAGACTGATAGACGGATTCATCTCCATGCTCGAGTCGAGGAATCTTGTTTGCATCGCCTAGCTTCTCCGCGCACAGGTTGGAGTCTGCCTGCGGACATTCGCGTTATTCGCCGCCGAAGACCAGGATGACTTTCTCCCAAAAGGCTGCCAAGTACCATGGCGTGAGCGTTGGGGTAGCCATCATTCAGCGTGGATACATCCGGATGCGCATAGATCCAGACGATTCCAACGTTCTCGTATTTCCCGTGCAGGTAATCGAAGAGGGCAGGCGACACCATACAGTTGCCGCCGACGGTCACGACTCCGTCGGGGTTTTCTGCCGCAAGCTTCCTCTGCGCATCCTGAATCCCCGCCAGGACTTCGTCCTCGGCATAGATGCGAACTGTCTCCCATTTCTCATGTCCAAGTTTTGGGAGGCGTTTCGCAATGCCGAGTGGGACCCCTGGACAGTCGGATCACGTGGTGGCCCCCTTTGAGAGGGTCACGAGCATCACGGTCCCGTTCTCGGAACTTGCTTCGACCTCTACCGTGCCACCGTGAAGTGCTGCAATCTCCCAAACAAGCGCTAGCCCGAGTCCTGCGCCGCCGTATGCCCTGCTGCGGGATTTGTCTAGACGAAAGAACGGCTGGAAGATGCTCTCTCGGTACTGCTTGGGTATTCCCGGGCCCTCATCTTTGACTCGCAGGAGCACGTGGCTGTCGCTGCCGCTGATGGAGACGTTGACAGTCGAGCCGGAGCGGCTGTAACGGATGGCGTTTTCGGCCAGGTTGAACAGCAACCGATAGAGGAGCGTATCACTTCCGATTGTCAAAGCGTCTCCGGCGCAATCGAGGGTTACGTCCTTATTTTCGGCGAGTGGCGCAAGGTCGGTGAGGACCTCTTCGGACAAGGGGCCAAGTTCCACATCGTCCTCGCAAGGAACGCTGCGGAGCTCACTCATCTCGAGCAATACCTTGGCCATTCGAGACATGCGCTCGGTTTGTTCTTGTAGCAGGCCGAGCAGCTCGGCCGTTTCGGGCTGCAAACCGGGGTGCTCGGAGATGAATAGTTCAATCTGTACTTGCATAAGGGCGAGCGGGGTGCGCAGCTCGTGTGCGGCGTTGCCGGTAAACTGACGCTGTGCAGAGAACCCTTCGCCAAGACGGGCGATCATGTCGTTGAAAGAGGCACTGCATTGTTGTAGCTCGGTGGGCACATCTTCACTGAGTCTGATTTCGCTTAGGTTGTCAGGCTGCACACGCTCAACCTGGGCTGCAAAATCCCGTAGCGGTTTGAGCGCACGGCCGCTCACAAAGTATGTCAGCACGCCGCCAAGGAGTGTGACTCCAGCCGTGATGTACCAAGTTGTCGTGCCAAAAGACTCCTGTGCGTCGTTTACGACGATCGTGACCTTGTCATCGGGGGTCGCTTTCGTTGGGTCGAACGCCTGGGGCGAATCTTCGCCGGTTGCGTTAAAGGCCGAGATGTTACTGCCGATGGCATCCATGTAGCGCATGCCCGTATAGCCGACCAGGCAGTTTGTCAGCACGCATGCTGCACACGTGAGCAGTGCCGTCATAATCGTTATGCGCCATTGCAGCGAAAGCCTTTTCATTCGCTATCCTCCATAACGTAGCCCTCTCCAATTCGATTGCGAATCGGGTCGTATCCCAAAGCGATGCGTAGCTTTTTGCGGAGTGACGAGATGTGAACGCGGATTGCGTTGCTAAAGCTGTTCACGCTGCTATCCCAAACGTGCTCGATAAGCTCCTCTTGGCTTACCGGACGCCCCTGATTAAGCATCAGGTATTCCAAGATTCCCGTTTCCTTGCGCGTAAGAGATAAAGCCTCGCTGTCCACGGAGGCGATGCGCGCCTTGGTGTCAAAGCGGAGCTTTCCGCAGGTTAATACTATGTCGCTTTGTGCGAAGCGCCTGAGGGTAAGGCTGCGGATCCTTGCCGCAAGTTCGTCCAGATGAAACGGCTTGGTAAGGTAATCGTTGGCGCCGGCATCGAGTCCAGAGACTTTATCGGATACTTCGCCACGCGCGGACAGAATCAGCACCTTGGTCTCGCAGTCGGTTTTCCTGAGTTCCCTGAGCACGGCCATGCCGTCGATACGGGGGAGATTGAGGTCGAGTACCACGAGGTCAAAGACTTCGACGCCCAGCAGGTCGAGCGCCTCCTGTCCATCGTGACAGCAGTCGACGCTGTACGCCAAGTTTCGCAAACTGCGCGCGATTGCATCGCACAGTGCTCGCTCGTCTTCGACGATCAAAATACGCATAACAGTCTCCTTGCACATTCCAAATCGCGCTTAACACGGATTTTATAGTCGATATGGTCCAATGGTCGCGTAACGAAAGGAGTGGTCGAGTTGTTCAAAGCGGTAAAACCCGTGGTACAGGTCGCTTTGTTGATCGTCGGAATTGCCATGGTGTGCTTTGGCGTTATGCGTGGCGAGGCGGATGCCGTGCTGGCCAAAGCGATTAGGCTGTGCTTGGAGTGTATCGGAATTGGATAAAAGAGAAAACACTGCGTCGCATGTTTTGGCCCGATTTCGCGGATTCATTCAGGCGGCGGCGACGCTCGTCACCAACATTCACCTGCCAAACTTTGCCAAAGGCGGCATCTATCAGGGCGCGGGAAAAACAGTCTGCGTACCTGGGCTTAACTGCTATTCGTGCCCCGCGGCATCGGGTGCGTGCCCCATCGGGTCGTTCCAGTCGGTGGTAGGTTCATCCAAGTTCAACTTTTCTTACTATGTTACCGGTACGCTCATTTTGCTCGGCGTGCTGCTGGGACGCTTTGTATGCGGCTTTCTGTGCCCGTTTGGCTGGCTGCAGGAGCTGCTTCATAAGATTCCCGGCAAAAAGTTTTCCACAAAAAAGCTCAAGCCGCTCACGTACATCAAGTACGTCGTACTGCTGTTTGCCGTGGTGCTGCTGCCCGTCTTGGTGGTTAACGACGTGGGCATGGGCGACCCGTTCTTTTGTAAGTACATCTGTCCGCAGGGTGTGCTCGAGGGCGCCATTCCGCTGGCCATCGCCAATGCCGGCATTCGATCTGCGTTGGGACATCTCTTTACTTGGAAACTTGCCGTTCTCATTGCCGTGGTAGTGCTGAGCGTTTTGTTCTACCGCCCCTTCTGCAAATGGATTTGTCCACTCGGCGCATTCTATGCGCTCATGAATAAGGTGTCCCTACTGGGGATCCGGGTCGATGCATGCAAATGTGTCTCGTGCGGCAAGTGCTCAAAGGTTTGCCAGATGGACGTCGATGTGGTCCACGCGCCCAATCATGCCGAATGCATCCGGTGCGGAAAGTGCATCGGGGCCTGTCCCGTCGATGCCATCAGCT